>NZ_JBEPPD010000009.1:0-196794 GCF_040547165.1 Pedobacter sp. UYP30
ACCAAGGAAACGATTTGGGTTTAAGACACCCAACGAAGTTTTCGCCGAAAAACTAAACAATCTAGCAGATGTTGCATTTATTACTTGAATCCACCTCCTTTAATAGGCCATTCCAAATTAACGATACCATAAAAAGTGGCGATATTTTTGGCAAGGTGAAATCTATGGAGTTTAGGTACACCAAAGTAAAAACTTTCGACGGAAGAGACGTGTACATTCCCAATAGCGATGTACTTAAATTACCCCTGTTTAATTATACAGAAGATGGTTTGTTTAGATGGGATTTTGTGGTAGGCATTGCATACGAGGATAACATAGATGCTGCGCAAAACTTAATTTTAAAAACAGTTAACAATACCGAAGGAGTCTATCAAGATGAAGACCACGAAACTTATGCTACAGTTGACGAGCTTTCTGTTAGCACGGTAAATATTAAGATTTTCTTTTGGGTATCTACCAAAGAATTTAGAAAAGACGCCGCTAAAAAACGCGGAGAAGTAATTACCACCGTAAAAATTGCGTTAGAACAAAATGGCTTCAGCATGCCTGCCGATATTCAAGAAATTAAACTTTACGGAAGCCAAAAAGCGATACCCATTTCTATAGAAAAAGGGGACGTAGGAGTAAAAGGCGAGACGAACAAATAATTATGTGAATTTTTCCTAGCGTTTTTTATTGTATTCAATAGCGCTAAAGAAATTAATTTTATGTTTTTAACAAGCTTCTTCGGCTGTTAAGAAATGTAATGGACGGCTAGCCTGTATTGATTTTGACTCCTATTAAGCTTTAAAATTATATTCTACTATATTCTAAAAATATTTTGGGCGTTACCCTGAAGAGGGTCGCGCTTTACGTTCCAATCTTTTACCTCCCCAAACCCCAAAGGGACCTTTTTTGGGTAAAAGGATTTCCTCTCCAATCTCTAACGCAAAAAACGTCTCAATCACAGCATTGATCAACAGAATACATTAGATCTTCGATTTTAAAGTCGTTACGAATCCCGAAGGGATTTAATGCTTATAGATTTATTTCAGGAAAGGATTATGCGACCCCGACGGGGTCGGATTTCCCGTTACACCAAATCTATAAACATTTGAATCGGTCCGGTTCAGATTTTGACTATTTAGAATGGTTTGTTCTTACGCTTGAAAGAGCGCTAACGACAGGAATGGCATTCTTTCTCACTGGGTTTTAGCAGGGAGAAAGATAGAATGGATGGCGTGTTAAGGCGGCCAATTTTTAACCTTGGATTTAGAAAATTACGTGATTATAATGTTAACAAATGCAAATCATTAAATTGGTTCGTACCCCGCAAAGATGATTTGTGAGAGAAATTAAACAAAAATTTACAACCTAAAAACCTATTGTTCTTGTTTCTGACCTCAAACTTCTGACTTCTCTACCCTATTTCAACGCTACTTTACTAAAAATATGGTATTCGCCAGGTGCTAGCTTAGACTTGTACGTGGTAGAACTCAAATTTACAGAAGAGCCAACGGCATCAGTCCAAGTGCCAGAGCTACCAAAATCTACATTGGCGGTTTGACTGACTACATCAAAATTACCAACTACTACCACGGTGTTTGTGGCATCGCTAAGCTTGATGTATTTGATCCCATTACTTAAGCTAAACGTTGGATTCGGCGCCGTAAAAATAACGTTGTTTTCCTTTAACTTAATAAATTTCGAATAGGCATCGTACAGCGCTTTTCTATTTGAATCGTTGTAGTATTCTGGATGAATGGGTTTTTCGCCAGTACGCCCGTTATAGTCGATACTGACATCGTAGCCCAACTCGCCAAACTGCCAGATCATTTTTGGACCAGGAATAGCGAACAGAAATGCAGCGGCCATCTCTTCGCGCTTTAGCGAAGTTGGCAAATTCCCTTTAATTGAATAGGAACTCGAGACAGAGGCATTTCCGTACGCGATGTTCTTATAATTTAAGCGTTCCTCATCATGACTTTCGCCGTAGGTAACCAGATTTTCTGATTTAGGAAAATCATGAGTTTGATACATTCCAGAAGAAAAATCAGAGGTTGGAACATAGCCCATAGTCGCTTCGTTCATGTTATAATTTAGGTTATTCCACATCATCATACCTTCATTAGCATACACTTGCTCTTCGGTTTTATCTGCAAAAAGCTCTAAAATAGTATAGAAATTATTATTGTCTATGCTCTTAATAAAGTTGTGGTAATCTTTCCAAATGGCAATCCTATCAGTATCGTAAGATCTAAACTCGCCATCATCCGTAGAAAAATGTTGTGTAAAACCTTTTGCCAAATCAAATCGAAAGCCATCTATTTTGTACTGTTGCATCCAAAATTTAATCACGTTTTTTGTAAAATATTTAGTGGCTGGACTATCGTGGTTGAAATCATAACCCACATTAAACGGATGTTTTGGATCTACATTAAACCATGGACTATCTGCAGTTGGTTTGCTGCCATCAAAATAGAGCTGCACCATGGGCGATTGGCCAAAAGAGTGGTTTAACACCATATCTAACACAACCGCAATCCCGTTTCCATGACATTCATCTATAAAATTTTGCAGTGCAACCTTAGTTCCATAGTATTTATCTGGAGCAAAATAGAACGATGGGTTGTAGCCCCAACTAGAATTCCCCTCAAACTCATTTACCGGCATCAACTCTATTGCATTTATGCCCAAACTCTTTAAATAAGGAAGTTTAGCCAGCGTAGATGCGTAATTATGATCGGCAGTAAAATCTCTAACCAGCAACTCATAAATAACCAGGTTGTTTTTCGCAGGGCGAACAAAACTGTTATTTTTCCAACTGTATTTAGGTTGATTTGCCTGCATTACGCTTACAATTCCGGTTGTTTTTCCTGTAGGATAAGGTTTTAAATTGGGATAAGTAGTTGCAGAAATGTATTTATCGTTTTGGGGATCCAATACCTTTTCGCAATAAGGATCGGCCACTTTAAGTGTTCCATCAACCAAAAATTGATAGGCGTATTCTTTATTCGGATCTAAATTATCTACCTGGACAAACCAATATTTCCCATCGCTGGTATTTTTCATGGCATTGCTAGTTGTTTTCCAATCGTTAAACTCGCCAATTACGGAGACCGATTTTTTACCGGGCGCAAATAATGTTACGATGGCCGAAGTACCATTATTTACAAAAGCTACGCCATCTTTTGCGCCAGCAGGTAAACCTACATTTGTAGCAGGAGGGGTTGGTGTTGGTGGAGCTGGTTGATCCGTACCGCCGGAGCCGCCTTTTTTGCATGCCGCAGACAGGGTAACTACAATTAATAAAAAGTTTAATAGCTGTTTCATATTGGTATGATGTTATTTTTTTAAGATCGCCCTATACAGACCTATCTTCTTCTATTTTAAGTTTGGTTGACAATATTTCGTTGGTCTTCTTCCCTTCTCTGATAAATAAAAAGCAAATAATGGCGGCCAAAACCATTAATCCACCACCCAATTGAACGGCTAGAAGTCTGTCATTATTTAGCACGTTTTTCATCAACCACCCAAAACCCAGCGATGCTATAATTTCTGGTAGTACAATAAAAAAGTTAAAAATGCCCATGTAAACGCCAATTTTATCTTTTGGCAAGCACCCGCTTAACATGGCATAAGGCATAGATAGAATACTTGCCCAAGCAATTCCAACACCAGTCATGCAGACGTACAACATGTTTTTATCGTGCACCCAAGCCACGCTGATTAAACCAATGGCACCGATAAGTAGGCAAATGGCATGGGTGGTTTTACGCCCAAGCAAATCGGCAATTTTCGGTAGCACCAAGGCAAATAAAAAGGTTATTACGCTATAATACGCCAAAGTTAAACTGCCAAAATCGGCGCCACGGGCATAAACTGGATCGCTTGCATCAATACCGCCAAATACGTTTACAGCAACCGCAGTGGTGTAATAAAACCACATTAAAAACAAGCCAGGCCAAGTAAAAAACTGCACGAGGGAAATAATCTGCATCCGTTTTGGCATATTCTTTAACGCTGAAAGAATTTCAGAAATCCCTTTAGAAATCCCTCCTTTCTCCTTTTTCATCCTCGATAGCTCTTCTGCCGTTGGCGGATACTCTTTAGTGGTAAAAACCGTGTAAAATACAGAGGCAAAAAAGAAGAATGCACCTATGTAAAAAGAGTATTGTACGTTTTCTGGAATGTGTCCTAAAGTTGCTGTGTTTTCTAGATGGAAAACATTATTCATTAGCCAAGGCAGAGAAGAGGCAATGCTCCCGCCTAAGCCAATCATTAAACTTTGCATTACAAAGCCTCTATTTACCTGACTATCGGGTAATTTATCTGTAACAAATGCCCGAAACGGCTCCATAGAAACATTGCCAAAAACATCTAACACCCACAACAAACCAGCTGCCATCCAAAGGGCAGAACTGTGCGGCATGGCAATAAGCGCTAAACTGCTTATAATCGCTCCGATCATAAAGTAAGGTCTCCTTCTTCCAAATGTAGGATGCCAGGTATTATCGCTTAGATAACCGATTATTGGCTGAACAAGCAGTCCTGTTAATGGCGCCGCTAAAAACAACAAGGGCACTTGATCTGGGTTTGCGCCCAAGCCTTCGTAAATACGCCCCATGTTTGCACGCTGTAGGTCCCAACCAAACTGGATTCCGAAAAAACCAACGCTCATGTTTATAATCTGTACCAGGCTGAGTTTTGGATTTTCGATGACTGACTTAATGTTCATGGTAATTTCTTTTTTTTAGCACAAAACTTGTGGCTCTTTGTATTTGTTATTCAGATATTTAAAATTCTATAATTTGTGCAGAAATAGGCGATAACGACACCTTGATGCCATCCGCGCCTACTTTCACAACTTTCGCATTCCCCAACAATTCTCTTAAATCACCAAGCGGTTTGCTTTTTAGCAGGCTTGGCGAAATTTGAATTGTAGTATTTAAGCTCATAGTCCTGTCAAAGTTTACTACAATTAGCAATCGTTGGTTATCGCTTTTGCGGATGTAGGCAAAAGTGCGTTTTGTCATCGCCGCAGTCGGCGCTACTTGATAGATCTGACCGTTTTGAATCGCGTTGCTTTGTGTAGCTACAGCAAGCAATTTTTCATAAAATTTCCTCAATGATTTTTGTTCTGCATTAAGTTTTCCTCCATCAAATTTTCCGCCGTCCATCCATTTTTGATGATTTGGTACGCCCCAATAATCGAATATTGTAGTTCTATTGTCGTCGCCACCGAAACCTTCTTTTCCTTTAGCCGGCTCACCAACCTCTTGCCCAAAGTAAATCATAACCGGTCCTTTACCTAAGGTTGCCGTAACCACCATAGCCGGCAAAGCAAACTCGGGCTTACCTGCAAAACCTTTGGAGGCAATTCTTTCCTCATCGTGGTTTTCTAAAAACCTAAGCATGTGATTATCCAAACCGGCGCTATCTGCCTTAATTACTTTTGTAATGTCGGCAACATTTGCGTCCGAATCATTTTTGATCAATTTTTTAAGACCATCGTATAGTCCTACCTTATCATACAAATAATCGAATTTTCCCTGATGGATAAATTGACTGTAGAGTGCAGAATTGTACGCTTCGCCGATGAAAATGAGGTTTGGATTTACCTGCTTGATTTGCGGAATTACCCACGCCCAAAATTCTACCGGAACCATTTCGGCCACATCGCAACGAAATCCATCTACCCCTTTTTTTGTCCAAAAAGTTAGAATATCTTTCATTTTTTCCCAAACTGGTGGTATCGGCATAAAATGGTTGGAGTTATTTCTGTAATCTACGCCATAATTTAACTTCACTGTTTCATACCAATCATTTACAGTTGGCGAGGCGCTAAACACGTTGTTTCCTGTTGCCTTGGCAGGATTTTCATTGTACTTACCATCTTGTAGCACCGTAAGCGGGTTTGCTTTCTGGTTGCTCTTCGGAACAACAAATGGTTTTCCTGGGATGTAATAGAAATCGTTTTTTATGCTAAACGTGCTGTCTTTAATGTCGTTTGCGCCAAAGTCTATTACGCTTTTTGGTTTTGCGTTAGAATGATAACTTCGCGCTACATGGTTTGGCACAAAATCTATTAAAACCTTAAGGTTTTTGGCATGCGTACGCTTTATCAGGTTTTCGAACTCTTGCATACGTTGACCAACGTTCACGGCCAAATCAGGATCCACATCATAATAGTCTCTAATGGCATAAGGAGAACCAGCCCTTCCTTTAACCACATCTGCATCATTTGCTTTAAGACCAAATTTGCTGTAATCGGTTAAACTTGCATGGGCAATTACGCCTGTGTACCAAACATAATTTACGTGCAGTTCTTTCAAGCCGTCTAAAGCTTCATCGGTAATGTCGTTAAATTTTCCACTTCCATTTTGTGCAATAGTTCCATAGGGTACGTTTGCAGTATCTTTATCGCCAAATAAACGAGGCAAAAGTTGATAGATGACAATTTTTTGCTCGGTATTTACCACTGTTGGTTGAATACCCTGGTTTTTGCAAGAAAAATAGGCCATTGTAACCGAAATTGCTACAAGGCAAAATCCAATTCTATATAAAAATCTACCCCGAGAAATCAGTGTTTGCTTTACGCCTAGAACATCTTTGGCTACAGGTTTAGTTGACATGTGTCTGCTATCCTTCATTAAACGCTAAGTTGGCATTTTCTATATTGACGTGCTCATTTGGCCTTACCTGGTAAATGTTACCGTTCATCACAAGCTCTGCAGCAGCGCTACCGATGTTTGAAACTGCCATTAAATCTTGACAAATGTTTACTTTTAACATTGCGCCCCTAAAACCAATGGTAAAAGAAAAGTGCTTCCATTTTGAGGGCAAAAAAGGATTGAAATGGAGCTTTCCATCTCGCACCCGCATGCCTGCAAAACCTTCTACAATACTCATCCAAGTGCCTGCCATAGAGGTAATGTGCAAACCGTCGTCTGTATCGTTGTTGTAGTCATCTAAATCTAAACGTGCAGTACGTAAATAAAATTCGTAGGCGCGAGCTTCATCATTTAGCTTAGCGGCCAAAATGCTGTGTACGCAAGGCGATAAAGAACTCTCATGCACCGTGCGCGCCTCGTAAAAATCGAAGTTTCTTCTTAACGTTTCGATGTCATAATCGTCTTCAAAAAAATACATGCCTTGCAACACATCTGCCTGTTTTATAAAGCACGACCTTAAAATACGGTCCCAACTCCATTTTTGGTTGATTGGCCGATCTTTGCTTGGTAAATCTTTAACAAGAATTTGTTCCTTATCCAAATATCCGTCTTGTTGTAAAAAAATTCCTTTTTCAGTATCGGCCGGATAGTACATATTATTGATGATTTTTTTCCAGTCTGAAATTTCCTTAGGGTTGAAATCAATCTTTTTTAAACTTGCTGCGCAGCGTTTAGAGTTTAAACGATTTACGATTTCTATCGCCTCCATGGCATATTTTAAACACCAAGTGGCCATGGTACTCGTGTACCAATTGTTGTTTACATTGTTCTCGTATTCATTTGGGCCAGTAACACCAAGCATAACGAACTGATTTTTATCTTCGCTCCAATTTACGCGTTGTTTCCAAAACCTTGCAATGGCAATAAGCACTTCCAAACCGTAATCTACCAAGTAATGCTCGTCTCCTGTATAGCGAATGTAATTAAAAATGGCAAAGCTGATGGCGCCATTTCTATGTATTTCCTCGAAAGTGATTTCCCACTCATTGTGGCATTCCTCACCATTAATGGTAACCATTGGAAATAGCGCTGCTCCATTATTAAAGCCCAACTTCTGCGCATTTTGTATCGCTTTGTCTAGTTGGTTGTAGCGATAAATAAGGAGATTTTTACTCACTTGTTCATCAGCGGTAGCCAAATAAAACGGCACACAATAAGCTTCGGTATCCCAATAAGTTGATCCACCATATTTTTCTCCCGTAAAGCCTTTCGGGCCAATATTCAAGCGATCATCTTTGCCAGTATAGGTTTGAAAAAGCTGAAAAATATTAAACCTGATGGCTTGTTGCGCAGACACGTCCCCTTCAATCACAATATCGCTCTGTTGCCATTTACGCTCCCAAGCATTAGCTTGTGCTTCCTTCAATACCTCAAAACCAGCTTTTTTAGCTCTTGCAATCGCTTTTTTACAGGTAGCTAAAAGTTCGGTTTTAGGATGATTTTCTGACGTAACATTTGCCGCCAATTTGCATAGCGTTATCTCTTCATTTTCCTTAACATTTACAGTGAAAACTTGTCCAACAAATTTCTCTTTTTTAACTTGCTTAACATCAAGCTTTAACTTCTCGCCATTTTTACTAACCGAACTAAAGCTTCCTGTACAGGCATGAAAAGCTGTTTTTTTGGTCGCCAAGGTAAGGTAACTTTCCTCATCAGAAAGGTCATCGCTTACAAAATCCCAAAATTTTTCGTCGTAATTGCTGTCTTGGTTTTTTACATCGCCATCAATAAAAGGCATCAATGTAATCTGCCCATCAAAGTTGAGCGGCGTAACGCTATATGTAAGTGCAGAAAGTTCGTCATCGGCAATACTGCAGAAACGAGTAGATTTTACTTTTATAGATTTGCCACTATTAAAAGTGGCGATAAAGCTGCGCTCTAAAATTCCCTGCTTCATATTTAAAACACGGGTAAAATCAGCAACTTGTACTTTCGTCAAGTCTAATAGTTCATCTGCTACCTTCACTTTAATGCCAATCCAATTTGCCGCATTAAGCACTTTTGCAAAATACTCTGGATAACCGTTTTTCCACCAACCCACTCTCGTTTTATCTGGATAATAAATGCCAGCCAAATAATTTCCCTCTAGCGTTTCGCCAGAATAGCTTTCCTCGAAATTAGCCCGCTGACCCATACGGCCGTTACCTATGCTAAAAATGCTTTCAGAAATTTTATTTAAGCGTGGGTCGAAGCCTTTTTCGATGATGTTCCAAGCATCTGGGATAATGTAATTTTTCATAATTAGTATTGAGTAGTGAGATTTGAGATTTGAGACATGACCCTAAACCTTAAACCTATAAATTCTCTAAATCTTCTACTGTTAATTTATTTAAACCGCTTACCACCAAGTTTGCCTCGGTAAGCAAGTTTTTATCTCCAATTCCAATGGATTTCATACCTGCATTTTTTGCCGCTTTGATGCCAGCAACGGCATCTTCAAACACCACACATTGCTCGGGTGCGAAACCTAAAAGTTCTGCACCTTTTAAAAACACCTCAGGATCTGGTTTAGATTTACTTACCATATTTCCATCTACAATCTCATCGAAAAAGTGGGTCAAATGGGTGTTTTTAAGAATGATACCAGAGTTTTTACTCGCCGAACCCAACGCCAGTTTATATCCACTTTGTGTTAAGGCGGTTAAAAAATCTTCTACTCCAGGCAGCACTTCTTCGGGTGTCATTTTATTGATCATATCTACATACCACCCGTTCTTTAATGCAGCAAGCTCGTTTTTCTCTACAGAAGATTTTGTTGCCTTTCCCCAACCAAGTACTTTATCCAAACTTTCCATCCGACTTATGCCCTTCAATTCTTCATTTTGTGCTTCTGTAAAATCGAAACCCAACTGATTGGCCAATCGCTTCCAAGCTTGATAGTGATAACCAGCAGTATCTACTAGTACACCGTCTAAGTCGAAAAGACAAGCTTTTATTGAGGTGTGAGGTATTAGGGTATAGGAGTTAGGTGTGTTCATCAATTTATTATTAAATGGTAAGATCTTAGTTATGGGTTAATGGTTTGCGCGTTTAGTGGGGTTTAGTGGGTTTTGAGTTGTAACTTAAGGGTTATGCCTAAAAACCTATTCCCTATCACCTCGGTCCTTACACCTATTCCAATTCCAACACCAAAGTAGTGTGTGCAGGCACTTGTATATTTTTAAATGCTATGGTTTTCTCGGTGATGATGTTCTTAGCTTTTGTAATGCCAGCTGTTCGTTCTGAAAAGCAATCCGTCGCCAAGGTTTTGTCTTTATCGTTGCCATTTACAATTACCATAACGGTGCCTTTTGCATCGCCTTCGTTATATCGGAAATACACATATACATCATCTTGAGGTAGGTATTGCATCAGCTTGCCAGTTTGCAAGGACTCATTGCTCTTCCGAAAATTTGCCAAAGTCTTTACAAAATTGAAAGCTTCGTTCTCTTTTTCGGTTCTTCCTGCCGCTGTAAATGCATCACGCTCTCTTTTATCGCCCTTCCAACCGCCGGGAAAATCAGATCTAACCAATCCATCGGGATTTGAATAGTTCTTCATTAAAATTTCGGTACCATAATACATTTGGGGAATTCCTCTCATTGTTAACAAAATTGCCATACCAGATTTATACTTGTCGAAATCTTCGTTAACCATAGAATAGAACCTGCTCATATCATGGTTATCCATAAAAATGCAGTTCTTGTTTGGGTCTTTGTATAAAAAATCGAGCGCAAGCGTGGCGTACAATCTATTTACGCCATCTGTCCAACCGCTTTTACCGTTTAAAGCTTCATAAATTGCGTCTTTCAGCACCGCATCGGTAATGCCTGGCAAATGTGTATCGAAACCTCTATTTACCGTATTTCCACCAGTAAAAAATGCCTGACTAGCTACCGAAGAAACAAGTGTTTCGCCAAAAACAGAAAGATTTGGAAATTCGTCATGAAGTTTCAGCGCCCAATCTGCCATATATTTGGCATCGTTATAGGGATAAGTGTCTAACCGCAATCCATCTATACCCGCATATTCTATCCACCAAATGTGGTTTTGCGTGAGGTAATTTTGAACATAAGGATTATTCTGATTCAAATCCGGCATGCTTGGCACAAACCAACCATCTAACATTTGCTTCTTGTCAATTGCAGATGCGTGCGGATCCATCACAGGTTGATCTCTATAATTTGTTTGCGTGTAAACGGGCCATTGGTGTACCCAGCTTTTCATCGGCATATCTTTAAAAAACCAATGCCCGGTGCCAATGTGATTATGCACGACATCTTTTATTACTTTTAAACCTTTTTCATGGCAAGCATCTACAAACTTTTTGTACAGCGCGTTGGTGCCGAAACGAGGATCTATTTTATAATGATCGGTAACTGCATAGCCGTGGTAAGAGGCAGAAGTCATGTCGTTTTCTATGGCTGGCGTCATCCAAACTGTGGTTACACCCAAATCTTTTAAATAGTCTAAATGGTTTATCACGCCTTGCAAATCGCCGCCGTGGCGATAATACATACTGTCTCTATTAAATTTGGTTTCTGCCATTCCTGCAACAACATCGTTGCTCGTGTCTCCATCGCTAAAACGATCTGGCATAAGCAAGTAGATAAAGTCTTTTTGAGTTACACCTTGGATACGGTCTTTCGAATTATTTTTAGGACGGAGTTCGTATGTATATGTGAATGTTTTTTCTCCTTTGGATGAAAAAGAAATAGCGAAGCTGCCAGGTTTTGCATTGGCAGAGACGATCAGGTCTAAGAATAAATAATTCGGATTTTCTACCTTATTTACTTTTATCAAGTTAACCCCTGGATATTTTAAAGAAACAGTCTTCGAAGCTATTTTCTCGCCATGCACCAACAATTGTAACTTAGGATTATGCATTCCTGAGAACCAAAACATAGGCTCTATGCGCTCCAAACGTTCTAATTTTGGTGTTTGGGCAAATAAATTTGCAGATAACGCAATTAGAAAAACTAAATTAAACAACCTCTTCATTGGTTTCTATTTTTTTAAAATTTGGCACAAAGTTTTCCTTTCATTTTCTACATCCACAGTGAACATACATTAACGAAGGTTTTAAATGAGAAGGTTTGGTAGATTTGCACGCTCTCTTTGCTAAATCTAGATTTTGTCGGATCCATCAAAGAAATGTAATCTTCAAAAGCTTTTGGCTTCTGAAGATTACAAGTGTTATTTTTTCACTACTGTATAGCTTCCAGTATTGAAATCGGGATTGATTGTTAGTGATATATCATAGGTACCAGCTTCAGTAATTTTAATATTATCTCCTCCATCTCCGATACTATTATCCCATTTATGATTTTTCCTAAACTTCATTTCTCCAACTTTTAATGGCAAAGTAATTGTCCAGGTATTATTACCAACAAATTTCATATCCAACTCATTGTAAGGACCCGAAGCAGGTGGCCAATCTGAGGGAGTAGCACTTCCAACTGCAGCCCAAACTACATCGGTAATGGTAATAGTGTTCTGGTTTAAATCTACTACCAATTCTTTAGCGCCAGGAGTTAAGGATTTGATATCGCCTCCAGTTGTGCTTATCTTCCCGCCGCCTGCATCGCCATAAGCAACATCCCAAGTCTTTTTAGGCGTAATTTTAAAATTCCCGCCATCAAAGCCAATTATGCCAGTGTAAATACCATTGCCAGTCGGAGAAATTAAGCTGTCGGCTGCAGAAGGATTCCAGCCCTGGTAAGCACCGGGAACATACACCCAAGCCGTAAGTGGAAAAGGTTTTGCACTTATGGTAAGGACATTGCTGTACACCGGAGCTACGTCATTTGAAATAGTAGATTTAACGCGCACTTCTATATCGCTGTTAGATGTACTTGGCAATTTTAGTCCAAGCAACAAATTATTAAAATCTAAACCATTAAATGATTTAGAGGTTGCATTGGCATCTAAAATTGTCTGGCTTGGTTCTGCAAAATTGCTCCCTTTTGGTGCAATTTGCAACACGTTGCTGACCGCAGCTTGATAACCAAAATTTGCATTCGACATGTCAAAGGTAATTACATCTGTGGTTAACATAGATTTATCTACTACTACAGAAGTTGCAGACGCTTTTAAAGCGCCAGGAGCGCCATCTGTGGCAACCGCCCTAGTTTCTTCTTTTTTACACGACCACAGAGACAAAGCGATTAAACTTAGCGCCATGGATTTTAAGAAAATTGATTTCATATCTTATAGAAAATTGAGATTAATAACCTGTGTTTTGTTTCAAATTTGGGTTTGCAATTAAATCTGCAGTAGGCAATGGATATAAGTTACGGTAAGCCGGTAATGCTGTACCAGCTTTAACGCCACCTTTAAATTGCCACAGGTAACTGCCACCTGTATATTTTCCATAACGAATTAAATCTGTACGACGATGACCTTCCCAATACAACTCACGTCCACGTTCATCTAAGAAAAAGTCTGTAGTAATCGAGGCTACATTTCCTGAAGCATTGCCATAAGCACGCGTGCGAAGCGCATTTACATAAGTTAGGGCTTGAGCTGTTGTACCGCCCGATCCACCACGCATTACCGCTTCGCCATAAATTAAATACTGTTCTGCTAAACGAAAGAGTGGAAAATCTAATGAACTAAACGTTCCATTTAAAGAAGCACCTTTAACACCTGTAGAACTTACGTTTTTAAATTTTGTCACTCGTAAGCCATCGGTAAACACGCCAATATTATCAACACTAGTTTTCTCACCGAAGAAAACACCCCGTTTATCTAACGTGCCGTTTGGATCTGGAAATAAAGCCGGTAAGTTTGCTCGAGTTCTGTTACCGCCCCAACCGCCATTTGGCACACCATAAGAAGTAGGATTCATGTCTCCATTAATACCTGCATTAATTAAGAAAGTTGTACCACCATAATTTGTTCCGTTTACACCATCATAGTTGATACTTAAGATAGTTTCCTGATTGTTTACATTATTATCCGTTTTAAACAAATCCATGTAATTAGACTTTAACGCATAGCCTGCATTTATCACTTTGCTTGAATAGGTAATGGCCTCTGTGTATTTTGCTGTACCCGTATAAACATTAGCGTTTAAATATAACCTTGCCAATAAGGCCCAATCTGCACCTTTATCTGCCCGGCCGTATTCGTTTGTGCGAGGCTCAGCTAAATCAGGTTCAATCGCTTTTAATTCAGATTCTACGTAAGTAAATAAGGCTGCTCTTGTAATTTGTTTCGGAGCAACTTTACCAATTAAATCATTTTCTGTTACAAAAGGCGGGTTGCCAAAAGCATCCATCAACACCCAGTATTGATATGCACGTAAGAAACGAGCTTCGGCACGATATCTGGTAACGGCTGTTGCATCAGCACCGGTAATGTTACGGCTTGCTAATTTTTCTGAAGTGCTTTCGCGAAGAAATTCGTTTACAAAAGTAATTTGTAAAAGACTTTTTGAATATAAACCTCTTAGAAACTGGTTATCTACACTCGGGGTAGAGTAGTCTAATTCAGGAATACCAGTATCGCCCCAAGCGCAAATGGCTTCGTCTGTCGTTAGCTCTTGCGAAGTCCAGAACAACCGTAAAAAATCTGCAAAACCAGAATTCAAACCACCAATATCACTGGCATCTGAACCGCCAGGACTTGTTAGCCCATAAGTTGCGTATAATTTAACCAAGCTGCTTTTATAACCTGCAGGTGTAGCATAAACCTCAGATGCTGTAACATCATTAGTTGGGGTCAGGTTTAAATCGTCCTTTTTACATGAATTTAAAGACAACAGTAAAATACCTGATGCCAATATTGTTTTAAATGAATTTCTCATCTTTTTCTTTTATTTAAAAACCAACATTTAATCCTAAAGTGAATGTCCTTGGTCTAGGATACAAATTATAATCGATACCAGTAATTGACTCAGGATCGATACCCTTATACTTAGATACGACGAACACATTCTGACAGTTTGCAGAAATACGCATGTTTGTATTGCCTCTTGTAGAAAGCTTGCCAACATCATACGATAAACCCAAGTTATCCATTTTTAAGAACGAAGCATTCTTTATATAATAATCACTTAGGTACTGTGCATTTGCAAAACCTGTATTGTAAATATCTACAGTAGAATTGTTAATAATTCCTTGTGTGCTTAACACATTGGTTTTGACACCAAAATTCGACGAAATGTTATCATATATGTAATTGCCAATATTTGCTCTTAACACCGTGCTTGCTGTCCATTTTTTGTAGGTGAACGAAGTATTAAAACCGTAGGTAAAGTTTGGATCTGGTGCTTTAAAGAAATATTGATCGCTCGTATTAATTACGCCATCATTATTTAAATCTGCATAAACGCCTTCTATTGGAGCACCGCTTGCATTGTAAACTTGTTTGTACACAAAGAATGCGCTTGGCACTTGGTTAACCGCGTTATATTTTAGCGTTACACCCGTGCCACCAGTAATGTCTCCTGCAGAAACTTTCGATCCAGGATCAGGATTTAACGTTAAGTTGGTAATTTTTCTTTTGTTATAAGCCATGTTGAAACCAAAATCCCATTTTACATTTTCGCTTTGAATGGCAACAAAGTTTAAGCTTGCCTCAAGGCCTATAACATCCATATTACCAACATTTGTGGTTAATAAATTGGTAAAGTTGGTACCTACCGGGATGTTAATCGTACTCAATAAATCTTTGGTTTTTTTGTAGTAAGCATCTATACTGCCATAAAGCCTACCTTGTAAAAAACCGTAATCTAAACCCGCATTGTAAGTGGTGGTAGTTTCCCATTTCAAGTCAGGATCATAACCGGCCGGGCTGTAGTAGTTGTAAAAAGTATTTCCTACTTGATATTGGCCATTGTTACTATTCGCGTAATATTTAGATAAGTAATCATAATTACCGATACCATCTTTATTACCAGTTTCACCATAACTCAATCTCAATTTCAAATCAGAAACAACCTTACTGTCTTTTAAGAAATCTTCTCCAATAACTCTCCATGTAAAACCTGCAGATGGGAAATAGCCCCAACGATTGTTTGCGGCAAATTTCGATGAAGCATCAGCACGCATTGTACCTTGCAAAATATATTTATCATTAAAAGTATAAGTAAATCTTCCGTAGTAAGAAAGCAATTTGTTTTGATCGACCGAAAGTGGGAAAACGGGAGTGGTGAATAGTTCGCCTGTTGCTTTGTATGCATTATAATAAAAGTTGGTTACCGCATCATCATAGTAGCCGTAGCCTACCGTTGCATCAAATCTACTCTTAATGCTTTCTACATTTTTGGCATAGTTTAAATAAAACTCAGAGAATTTATTAACCTCTGTATTTTTTCTACTTGTGTAAGAACCGTTTGTCGCGGCACTTTGTGCTGCAAAGCTCGGCACAAGCGTAGCACCATAACCTTTAGATACATCATAACCCAAGTTTAGATTAGCATGTAGTTCTGGTAAGAAATGAAACGAGTAATCAAATCGTGCGTTGCCAAAACTTCTTGCAGCGTTACCATGGTTATCTTGCTGCTCAATTAAACCAACTGGGTTACGTGGCGCATTTGGATTTGGGACTGCTCCATTAATCCATTCGTAATAACCACCAAATTTATTATCTGCATAAACAGGTTTAGTTGGATCGAACTGTATGGCCGAACCAATAGCGCCATCATTTGGGTATTGAGAATTACTTAATGCGCCTTTTAAGTTTAAATCGATTTTTAAATGGTCGGTAAATAATCTTGGAGAAATTGTAATTGCTCCGGTTGCTCTTTTTAGCTTACTGCGGATTACAACACCATCTTGATCTAAATAACCACCCGAAATACGATAAGGAACACCTTTAAATGAACCGGCGATACCTAAGTTATTATCTGTTGAGAATGCATTGCGATAAATTTGATCTTGCCAATTTGTACTTGCCGTACCCAACAATGCTTTTTGAGCGTTGCTACCGTTTGCAGTTACATAAGCACGAACCTGATCTGCAGAAAGTACATCGACCTTTTTAGCTACCGTAGCAATTGAGTTGTTTGTACTGAAATTAATAACAGGTGCTCCAGAACCTCCCTTTTTAGTCGTGATTAAAATTACACCATTTGAGGCTCTAGAACCGTAGATAGCTGTAGCGTTTGCATCTTTTAAAACCGTAAAAGTTTCGATGTCGTTAGGGTTAATTAACGACAGAGGACTTGGTGCATTACCGATAGTGTTGCCACTAAAAGGAACTCCATCCACCACAATTAAAGGATCGTTACTTGCATTTAGTGAAGCACCGCCGCGAATACGGATTGTACTACCACCGCCTGGAGCGCCACCACCAGAGGTGATGTTGACACCGGCAACTTTACCCTGAATTAATTGTTCTGGTGTAGTAATAGTGCCTTTCTGAAAATCTTTGGCATTTACTGTTGTAATGGCGCCTGTAAGATTTTTCTTTTCTGAAGTCCCGTAACCGATAACCACCACTTCATTAAGTTTCTGTGCATCTGGCTCTAGTTGGAAGTTGATGGTAGCGTTGCCATTAACGGTAATTACTTTTTCAAGCGTCTTGTAACCAATAAAACTTACTGCTAAGGTAACAGAGCCCGAAACACCCGATAACTTAAAATTACCGTTAACATCTGTGCTGGTACTTTTTGCAGTTCCCTTAACTAAAATACTAGCTCCGGGCAATCCGCCTCCGGTCTCGTCAGTTACCTTGCCACTTACCAATCCGGTCTGCGCATTTACCACTAATGCCGAGAAAACAAGCAGCATCAAAAGCACTTGTTTTAACAGGTATAGTTTTCTCATAATTATTTGCATTTTAAGGTTAAAAATTCAATTAGATAAAAAGGTGTTTTACACTTTGGACTAATTTACGTCAGTATTTTACAAATAAAAATAAAAATAAAAATAATTTCAAAAAATATTTTAGATACAAAAAACCGCTCGAAAAAAAATCTATTTTACATAAAAAGACTATTTTTTTATAAAAATAATTAGCTGATTAAAAGGTATTTATAAAAAGTAAAACGATTTAATACGTGTATATTTTACACTAAGCCTCTGTTTTGTTTAAAAATCGGGAACGTTCCCGATTTCAGTCCGGTTTTTGCTCGATTTTTCGGGAACGTTCCCGAAAAAAAATCAAAATTCTGCTTATTTTACACTAAGCGCCGATTTTTTTGATAGAAAATCGTTGAAGATTTGAACTCAAAGAAGCTGTAAAAACTAGGTGTTAGAAGTGGATTTTCTAAGCACAATTTTGGATTTCAGCACCACCTGTTTTGGCTTCAGGTTTTGTACTTTTCCATTTAAAATTTCGAACAATAAATTTGCGGCTGTTTCGCCAATTTCTGTGGCGGGTTGTGTAATAGATGTTAGCGAGGGGTTTAACAACGGCGCAATCTCCAAACTAGAGAAACTGATGACCTTTAACTGCTCTGGAATCTTAATATCCAATTCATAACAAGCGTAATAGGTGGCAAAAGCCAAACGCTCTACAGACGCAAAAATGCCTTCGGGCTTTAATTGTGTAAGTACGTCAATCAAAATCAAGCGATTTTCGTTGTAATTATTGCTGCAATCTATTACAAACTCCTCATCAAAACTAAGTTTATGCTTTTCTAATGCATCTTTGTAGCCCTGCATACGAGTTTTACCTATAGACAAACTCTTATTTACAACCAAATAGGCAATCTTCTCACACCCTTGTTCAATCAAATGCTCGGTTGCCATAAAACTACTCTCATAATCGTCTGTTAAAACCCTGGCCGTTTCAATATCTTCGTAAACCCTGTCGAAAAAAACCAGGGGAAGCCGGTTCGTTCCTAAACTATTTAAGTAATTATGATCGTTCGCCTCACCAGATACAGACATAATGATGCCCTCTGCCCTGCCGTTGTGCAAGTGCGAAATGAAATTAACTTCTTTATCATACTCGTCATCGGTTACATAAATTAAAATATGATATCCGTTTTGCCTAGCCACGCGCTCAATACCATGTATGGCCTGGGAAAAATAATTGTTGGCAAGTTCGGGCACTATTACTGCAATCGTTTTGCTTTTTTGCTCTCGCAAATTACTGGCGTAATGATTTGGCTGATAATTTAACTCTTTTGCTTTGGCCAAGATACGTTGTTTTGTGGCATCGCTAATTTCCTTATTTCCCCTAAATGCCCTAGAAATGGTAGAGGTGGACAGACCCAAAGCCTCAGCAAGCTGTTTAATGTTGATATTATCCATTAGGTATTTCGCGCAGTAATAAACAAAGTTAATTAGATAATACTCCTTACTCTACTGTTACATATTTTGTTAATAAAAATATTTTAACAATAGAAAGTAGTGTTACTTTTCCGACACAAATATATCCGAAATATTAAAAACAAAAGAGGCAAAGTTTCTATTACTACGTAGATACCTTTATTATGAACAGATGAAGAAAGCGGGAACCAGAGAAGTATGAGCAAAAAAATACTAATTGCAGATGATGACGAAGGAATTGTTGATGCAGTAACCATGATTTTAGAAGTCATGGGCTATGATGTTGAGTCAACTTATAACGGCGGGGAGGTATTATCTGCGGTTGAAAATCGACCAGATTTAATTTTACTTGATATTTGGATGAGCGGATATGACGGTAGAGACATTTGTAAGGCTTTAAAAAGCAACCCGAAATTGAAAGACATTCCGGTGTTAATGATTTCTGCCAGTAGGGGGATAATGCAATCAGCGCTTGATTCTGGAGCGAATGATTTTATGGAAAAACCTTTTGAAATGGATACATTATTAGAGAGGGTAGACCGTTTGATCAATTAACTACCTTTTAAAAAGCTGTTATTAAAGGTTTTTATCTACCCGACAATACATCAGAAACTATAGTTGGTAAAATTCGCAAGCCTGTTTAATCTCTATGATTTGAGGCCTTTTCCAAACAACCGCAAGCCCAACTAAAAAGAGGAGGGCAGCTTAACTTACGATAACTTGGCGTTGTCTGAATTATGACATCCGACTTTTGATTTCCCTCTAAGTGTTTTTTCCTCCAAACATTTGCTACACTACTCTACCGAGTTGGCTAATACAATTTATTCAAATTTAAACAGTGTCTTAGCTATTAAATATTTTTAATGCTGTTTGGTGGATAGATTACGTAAGAAAATGGATTTGGAATCGGCGATGTATAAGGGCTATAAAGCCCCAAATAGTTTATTCCTCTTACGGTGTCTGTTTTATGTATGAAGAAATCTGTTGATAGCAAAAAGTATTTTACCAGCTCCGAAAGCGAATTAGAATTTTTAGCGGTATAATTTAAATAATAGAATGTTTTCCATTTTGCAGTTTCTAACACGTTGTTTTTGTTGTGTTCAAAATAGTCATCTACATATTGGGCTGCAATTCCGGGGCGAAGTTTTAAATAGCTCAGCTCCTTTTCAATTAATTTTATGGCAAATTCTTTTATAGAGGGAGATACGAAATACAAGGTTGGCGGAACAATTACAGCACCGAGTGCCACGCCTGTTAACATGATGAAATTACGTCTTTTCATAACATCAAAAGGTTTTATCGGCGGCCCATAAAGAAAGAGCAGACAGTGTTAAAGTTGGGTTAGATGGCGAAAAAGTGGTAAACGCACCAGCACCAAGCACAAACAAATTTCTGTATTGATGGTGGATGAGGTGTTTATCTACAACGCCTAAATTTGCATTTTCGCTCATTCTAGTGCCTCCGATAATGTGTCCTTCATTGGGGAATGGATCTAAAAATTCTAGTTTTTCTACTGGAAGGCAAGATAATATTTCGGGCATTTTTTGCTTCATGTTTTCAACGGCTTTCAGCGTGTACTCAGATCTGCCACTAAAATTTACTTTTGGGATAAACCTGTTTTCTGTGGTGCTAATGTAATTCACATCGCGCGGTAAATCTTCAAAAAGCATTCTTATGCTTGCCATGTCTAGCCATTTGTCTTTTTCCAAGCGAAAATAATAGGGTGCATTGCTCACTTCCATCAAACAGCCAGCAAAATTTTTTCTATGATCGCCATCGTACAACATATAACCATTGGCATTTACCCAAGTGCTCCCGCCCGCGTTGCTCATGTTATCCAAGTAAATCAATACCTGCATTCCCAATTGTTCGCCAAAACCTTTTCCAGTAAATTTATTTTTATCGCCAGCGTTGAGCAGAATATTGCTGTTAAAAAATGGATTCGCACCCAGAATAACGGTTTCTCCGACAGCCTTCTGGTCCTTATCGTCCTTAACAAACAGCACTTCTTTTACAAGGTTGTTTTGCAGGGTTAGGCTATAAACTTGTGCGCCATAAACTAACTCTACTCTGGGGTCTTCATAAACGCCTATTTGAGAGTTCTCTATGGTAAACTTGGCATTTACCGGGCAAACATCGCATGCGCTAGAACTCATACATTGATTTCTGCCATTAGTAGCACGACTAGCCCTTGCAGAAGGTTGACTGATGTATTTATTGCCGTAGGTTTTATGTAAGATTTTATCAACCAAGCTAAATTCGTGTGGCGGTAATGGATATTTTCCTTTTCTCGGGAAAGGTGTATCCTCTGGCCCAGACACAGACATAAGGTTTTCGGCTTCGTAATAATAAGGGTCTAAGTCTTCATAATCTACCGGCCAATCTTGCTCGATGCCATAAAGCGTTTTCATTTTAAAATCGCTTGGCATAAACCTAGGTGTGCAACCCCACCAACAATTAGAACAGCCGCCCATTCCGGTGGTAAACGGCCAACGCTTCTCTTTGTTTACGTTTACAATGGCTTTTTCCCAAGGCTCTTCATACTTTTCGAATTTGGTAGGCTGGCCTCTTTTTAGTTTTAACCGCTCTGCGTGAGGATAATTGTAACCCCTCTCCAGCACCAAAACCCGAATGGTAGATTTAGCTTTCGCCAGGTATTTTTTTAAAAAGAAGGTTGAAGCAAAGCCTGTTCCCACCACCACTAAATCGTATTTATCTTGCAGCATCAGCTTATTTTACGGATGATAGTTATTTGCATTTTCTAAAAGCCAATGTAACCAAGGGATGTCTACAAACATCAACACGCAAATTAAAATGGCAAACAACACCAAATACGTCATAAACCATTTGCGTACGTACAGTTTTTCGGATCCTTGTACCGGCGAATCATTTAACAGCCCAATTCTTAAATACCAAGAAAATAACAATGCAAAAAATGGAAAGCTAACCAACAATTCTATCCGATCTTTAATTAAGAAAATACCCATAAAAAAGGCACAAGTAATCGCATAGAAAAACATAGAAACAAGTAAGCTGTTCTCGGTATAAAACTTAAACGACCTTCTGTACAAGCCCGCCAATTCTGCATCGCCGATAAGCCTATATTCTGCAAAACGTTTAGTAGCCATTAAAAATGCACCGCCCATCCAGTATGCTAGCATGATACTTAAAGGAGGAAAAGTATTGATCCAATCTAAATCCCACTTGGTATTTGGAAGGCCCAACGCGGGGCTAAAAATAAACCATCCGGCAGCAAACCTAATTGGATTGTTTATAGATTCTGAAAGCACATCCAAAAAAACACGTTCCTTACTTCTAAAAGGTTTAACGTTGTAAATTACGCCCATGCAGAGCAAAATGGTAGCCGTTACCAAAAATTTTATGGAAACGAACGACGCCAATCCCAAGCCAACAAGCGCCAATAGCGAGTATTCTGCATAGATTATTTTTGGATTTACCTTTGTCATCACCAGAGATCGTTTCCTTTTGAGCGGATGAAAACGGTCGTAGTCTATGTCTAGGTATTCGTTTATAACATAATTTGCGGAAGCAACCAGGCAAATACTTAGTAGGCCAACAATTATTTTAAACAACAGTTGGTTGCTATATGGGGTTTGGAAAAGCGCGAGTGCGAAGACCATACCAGGCAACATAAACACGTTTTTTACCCAGTTATCTACTCTTGCTATTTTAATGTATTGTTTTAAACCGGCAGGCACCTGCAAACGGTCGGCTGGGGCGGTTAGTGTGCTATCGGTTTGGGACGAGTGCGAGATCATTTCTTAATTTTTAAATTGCATTTAGTTGTTTACATAAAGTTAAATAAAAGTCTGCCACTGCTGTTGCCTGTTTCACCAATAGAAATTGTACACCAATGCTAGATGCACAAGCTCCATCTAACTCTAGCCTGTCTCCAATAAAAAGACAGTTTCGAGGGTTGCTGATATTGAAATGTTTTAATACGTATTCCAATCCTACAGTGGCTGGTTTTAGCGCATTAATTTCTGCATCTGTAGCGCTGGCGTTCAAATTCGCCTCGAGCTTCATGCCTTCCATCTTCGCTTTCGAGGGATAATCGGACAAGGTAGCTATTGCAATTCCCCTATTTTTTAAGTTGGTAAAAAATGTATCGACGCCAGGAAAAACGACAGGTAATAAAAATTTATTTGGAGCTGCAAACATCCATTTATCAATGGTTACTTTAATCCTCTCCAAAGATACCCCAGTTTTGGTTTTGCACCACTCATACTGTTTTTGTTCGAGGTTAGGGCCAACGTAGCCGGCATGTTTTTCGCGCTCTTTTCTAAAATGATAAAGAATCCACAGCTCTTTAAGCTGCCAAGGTCGTAATAAAAAATGCAGCAATAAAATTCTTAACATTTTTTTTCTCAACAACGATTGGTTGTATAGCGTTCCATCTACATCTAGCACCACTAATTCTACTTTCTGCCAATCAATAACTTGCATGCTAAACAATAACTTTTTTAAAATTAGAAAAAAATTGGATATTGCACCTAAGTTAATCTCTTAAAAACATGTTATTTACTTTTAAAGATATATTTCGTTCAGAAAACAAAAAGGAACATTTCTTCTTGTTGGTACTCGTATTTCTGGGGATTTTCTTTAGGCTATACCAATATTTTTACAATCATTCCTTATGGTTGGATGAGACTTACCTAAGCATCAGTTTATTTAAAAAGAGCTATTATGAACTCGCCGCCACATCACTTTTAAAGCAACAAAAAGCACCTTTGGGGTTTTTGTGGCTGGTTAAATCTTTTATCACCCTTTTCGGGAACTCAGAATATACGTTAAGGCTGGTCTCCTTAATTTCTGGAATAGCCACGCTATTTATTTTTATTCCGGTTGCAAAGTTTTTCTTAAACTATTGGGGCATATTAACCGCTGTAGGGATTTTGGCGTTGGCTCCAGCTTTTGTCCACCACAGCGTAGAGGTTAAGCAATATGGTACAGAAATGTTTTGCACGGTGCTGCTACTTTACTTTTACATCAAATACAGAGATAGAAAAAGGCTTATGGCCAAAGTTGCCTGGGGGGCTTTTGGGGCAATAATTTTATGGTTTTCTTATGCAGCCGTATTTATTGCTGCGGGCATTGCAGTTGGATTAAGTTTAGAACTATTAATCGCTAAGAATTGGCGTTTATTTTTTAGCAATGCAGTGGTTTTTTTGGTATGGATGATTAGCTTTCTCCTCAATTATGTTTTTGTGATTCATGCACATGCAGAATCGCCATGGACGAAGTATTGGTTTGATGCCTACCATACCTTTATGCCTTTTCCACCGAAAAGCATTTCTGATTTAACCTGGTTTCCGTTAACTGTTTACCGTATGTTCGATTATCCGCTGGGGTTGCTGTGGAATTTTATGCCAAATTTCTCAAATAAAATAGTTGCGGTGTTGATAAAAATGTCACTTATACCCATTGCAGCTTTATTGCTTGGGGTTTATGCTTTAATAAAAGGAAAGAGAGAATATTTACTCATTTTTTCATTCTCAATTCTGTTAACTTTTATCGCTTCTGGCTTAAAACTTTATCCGTTGGTAGAACGGTTTTGGGTTTTTATTGCCCCTATATTTTTAATCATCATTGGTTTATCGGTAGATTTTATTGCAAGGAGGGTTAAGTTTAGATTTTTAGCTATTGCATTTGCGATGCTTTTAATTTTTTCTCCCTTGGTACAATCGGCCATTTATGTCGTACAGCCAACAGAATTTTTTCTGCATAAAAGATCTTTCCATCGAGAGGCTTTCAACTACATCAACACTCATTTTAAGCCTGGCGATGTGGTGTATGTTTACTGGAATGATTTGGCCGCATTGCATGTTTATGAGATTATGGACAATTATAAATTTAAAGCGATAGAAGGAATAGATGTTAGAAATAGTTCTAAAAATTATGAGGATTATTACAGAAACCTATCGCCTGATTTTAGAAAATTAGCAAACAAGCGGGTTTGGGTAATGGTTAACACGTATTTTGTTTCTGATATAGGAGATTTGGTAGACGAGCCAACTTGGTATTATCGCGATAGCAAAACACCCCCCGAACATTTAATTGAGCAATTTTCTAAAATGGGCAAGAGATTAGCTGCATTTCAATCTGCAGATGTAGATGTTTTTTTGTTTGATTTGCGGAAATAGCAGCTATTTAGTCTAGCCAGATTGGGTAAGGGAAAGCTGTACCAGGAATTGGTCTTCACCATCATCTAGCAAAATCTTTGCATACCACCCATTTCTTTCGGCTACTTGTATGATGGTATCTTTATCGAGGTACACCCAATTAAACCAGCTACCTTTTTCGCCTTTGTATTCATATTGGTAAGAAACCTCGCCAAAATATTTGCTGGTTGGTTTGGGCAGGTCTTCATAGAGGTAAGAAATGTCAGAGCTATCGAAGAGCATTTGGCCATCTACATTCAAAAGTTTTTTCGCATCGCTGATAAATTTTTCAAAACCTTTTAGAGAGCCTGTTAAGCCAATACCGTTCATCAACATTAAAATGGTATCATATTTTTCCAACGGTGTAAAATGTAGAATATCGGCAACGATAGCTTGTTTAACTCCTCGCTGCTTCATAATCTTTACAGCTATTTCTGAAATATCTACGGCAGTTACATTTACATTAAAGTTTTGTAGAACAAGTGCATGGCTGCCCACGCCGGCGCCAACATCTAAAATTTTTCCTTTACATAAGTGAAGTGCGTTTATTTCTAGATCGGGCATTTCTTCCTCATCTCTGAAGAAGAGATCTACAGGCATTTCTTCTGGTTCTGCGTAAGAGTTATGCAACACCAGCCTATCGGCTTTGCCTGTATGATAAAAATCTAAAAGCGCACTACCGAAAACATCCATGGTTTTGTTAACTAAATTAAAGGCTTTTGCTAGGGTAGTTCAAATTCTTGATGGTATTCTGGTATTTGCACATCGTTAAAACCGTGGTTATTTAGCGTTTTGGCAAAATGTTGCTGCACATCATAATCGCCATGCACCAAAAACAATTGCTTTACCTTTTTGGGGTCTTGGCAAGAAAGAAACTGCAATAAGTCTTCGTAATCGCCATGCGCGCTCATAGATTTTATGCTCTGTACCTCTGCTTCTACCGCATAATCTTTATGGAAAATATCGACTACCTTTTTACCGGCCATCAATTCTCCGCCTAAAGATTCTGGCGAGCAATAGCCAACCAATAAGATGGTGTTTTTTTTATTGTTGATGTTGTTCTTTATATGATGCTTCACTCTTCCTGCATCGGCCATGCCAGAAGCAGAAATGACTACGCATGGTCTTGGATCGTTGTTTAATGCTTTAGATTGCTCCACACTTTCAATAAATTCTAAACCCTTAAACGAAAAAACGTCATGGTCTTGTTTAAGCGTTTCTTTAACGCCATTGTTATAAACTTCTGGATGGTTTTTTAAAACTTCGGTAGCTTTTGAAGATAGCGGGCTGTCCACATAGTATCTAACATCTGGCAGTTTACCTTTTAACTCTAACGCGTTTAGCGCGTAAAGTAATTCTTGGGTTCGGCCTACGCTAAATGCGGGTATAATGAGTTTGCCTCTCTTATCCACGCAAGTGTGCTGAACCATTTGAAACAATTGATTTTCTATCGGTTCCAGATCCTTGTGCAAGGAATCGCCATAGGTAGATTCTAGCACGATATAATCTGCTTGACTAAAAGTTTGCGGGCTCTTAAGCAACAAATCTCCGTATCTGCCCACATCGCCGCTAAAGGTTAAGCGGGTAGATTTTTCAAGCTCTTTAATGGTTAAGTGCACCGCCGTACTTCCCAAAATATGGCCAGCATCGGTAAACTGCAGATGGATAGCTGGTTCTATTTCAAAAAGCTCGTTATAGGCCACAATCTTACAAAGCCCTAAGGTTTTAACAACATCTTGTTCTGTGTAAAGAGGTTGCTCCACTTCTTCGGCATCTCTACGGTGCCGATTCGAGTATTCTGCATCTTGTTCTTGTATATGTGCAGAATCCATCAAAAGGATTCGCGCAAGATCAATCGTTGCCGAGGTACAAAATATATTTCCTTCGAAACCTTGGGCCACTAATCGCGGTAAAAGTCCGCAATGATCTATGTGTGCATGAGATAGTACTACATGGGTAACTTTTTTTGCGTCGAAACCAAAATATTCATTTAATTTTTCTGTAACATGTCCCATTCCTTGGAATAGGCCACAATCTAACAAGACTTGTGTGCCGTTATCGAGCGTTATTAAATGCTTACTACCTGTTACAGTTCTCGCAGCGCCATGGAAAGCAATTTTCATCTAATATTATTTATTGCTCAATATAAATAAAAAATGCCGGGATTTCCCGGCATTAAAAGATTTCTAAAAAAATTATTATGCGTATTTGTTCTTAGCTTTTTTTGCCGCTTTCTCGGCGGCTTCGAACGCCTCACCTTTATATTCTTCGTACCTATCTCTAGCGCTACCTGCTAATTTTTCTGCAGAATGGCGAGCCTGATCTTTATAATCGTCATATCTATCTTTAGCCCGATCCGCTACTTTCTCTGCAGCATCTACCGCTTTGTCCTTATACTCTGAATATTTGTGTCTGCTTGCATCAAGCAAATCACTAAACCAATCCTCAACCTTATCTTTTAATTCGCTATTAGAGTTAGAAGAAAGTGCCAAAGCAATTGTGGCGCCGAGTGCTGCACCCGCTAATACGCCCACTATAATTTTTGTATCCTTAGTCATGATTGTTTATTTTAGAAGAATAACACATTATGCCTTAAGCTGTTTTATTTATTTTTAAATTGTTGCCGCAAAGTGCCGACTAAATTATTTTTAGTTTTAACCATAAGCAAAAAAGATCGGCACAATGGCTAATCTTTTTGATGGTGTTTTTAGCCTCTTGAAGGTCTTCCGCCGCTTCTCGAATTTTCTGTACGCGCAGGAGCTGGTTGTTGCCTAGGTGGCTGAGCTCGTTCTACACGCTGCGGCTTTTCTTGACGCTGTTGTTGTTGGCGAGCTTGTTCTTGACGTTGAGACTGTTCCTGCTGTGCACGTTGAGTCCTTTGTTGTTCCGCCTGTTTTTGAACTGCCTGTTCTCGTTGCGCACTTTGTGCCTTTTGTTGTTGAGCCTGCTGTTCACGTTGAGCCTGTGCGGCCTGTTCTTGGCCCCGCTGCTCTCTTTGTTGCTGAGCTTGGCGTTGCTCTGTTGCCGCTTGTTTTTGCTGCACTTGCTCAGCCTCCCGTGTACCAGTTTCGGCACGTTGTTGGGGCGGTGCCGTTTGTGGCAGTCTTTGTGCCCGTTGTTGATTTTGCTGCTGTCTAGCTGCATTTGCATTGGCAGGTTGATTAGTTGCCTCTATATTATTCCTGCTCGGTCTGGCATTATTTTGTTCAGCGGGCGATGAAATTCCAGTCTGTTCGCGGGGATTTCTATCCATCACATTTCTACCTCCAGTAGTATTAGTAGTACCGTTACTAGTTGCAACTCCACGTTGAGGTCTTCCATTTGTAGATGCGTCTCGATTAACGTTTTGATCTGTAACTCTTCTGTTTTCTTGCGTAGCACTTGTTCTATCTGTATTGTTGTTTACGTTTGCGCCAGTTCTTTCCGGACGGCCACTTGTTACATCTCTAACGCTGGCAATGCTTCCCCTCTGAAAATCTTTTGGAGCAGAAGTTCTATTAGACTCGCCACGTTCTGGCCTTGGTCTGTAAATGTTTACAGCTCTATTATCAACCTCGCTTGCACCTGGTCTGCTGGTTCTGTTTATCCCATAAACAGTTACGTCTCTATTGGTAGCTCTACGAATGTCAGATTTGCTTGGACCGCCATAGTACGTTCTTCTATTGTAAACGTACGTATTGTTTATAATCGTGGTGTTGCGGATGTACACATTGTTTCGACCGTAATTATACCTTGGATAATAGTTGTTGTAGATAGACCTTCGTGGAATAAAGTTCCAACAATAGTTGGGAAGAGCATACCTGCGGCCAAAGCTTATGTTAATATTGATGCTAGGCCCCATAGGTGCCCAACCATAATACCCGCCACCGCTGCGCCAATCTACCCAAGCTGGTCCCCAAGTAGTGCCTGGAAGCCAAATCCATTGCCTATAGTTATTGTAAACCCAACGACCGTAGTGAAATGGTGCCCAACCCCAATCGTAATTAGAGACCCAAGTGTTGCCATATTCGGTCATTGCCCATCTGCCTTGCGTATAATAAGGCCTAAATTCGCTTTGGTCTACATCTGGTCGCCAAACGTAACCGTATTGCGGGTCTTGTATCCATGTGCCGTAAGGAGAGAGTTCATCGTAAAAGGTTTGCAACGAAACATTTCCATCGTTACTGTTACTGTGGGTGTCTTGATACCCATCATCATAGTCTTGCGCCCTAACAATTGTGGTTCCGGCAAGGAGCGTAAAGAGCCCCAGCGCAAGTGCCGTAGTTTTAAGTTTTTTCATTTGTGTTTATTTTTAATAACCTATTGTGTGTATAGCAATTAGAGTTCCAAAACATCAAAAAGTTTAATATGCAAGCATAGTTTTTGCTTTTTTGCCCCTCAGCATTTATTTTGGCGGTATTTTTTCTTATTTAACGTTTTAGACAATATTTTTTAATTCAAAAAAAGGAGCAAATGCGCTATATTATTTGCTACAATGTCCTTTGTTCGACAAGACATTTTGTGTCTATATGTGCTTGCCTGATAGATATTAATTTAATTGTGTGTATTTTTGCCTCATGGCAAATGGCACTTTATTTCTCATTCCCGTTCCCCTTGCAGAAGAAGCGGCGCACAAAACATTTACTCCATATTTGGTAGACACCATCAATCAGATAGACACCTATATTGTAGAAAGCAGTAAAACTGCTCGAAAATTTTTGAAAGAGGCAGGATTAACGATACCCCAAAAAGATTTGATTGTTCATGATTATGGCAAACATAATAGGAGCGATTTGAAGCAGTTTTTTACAGAACTTAAAGCAGGGAAAAATGTAGGCTTAATGAGCGAGGCAGGATGCCCTGGTGTTGCAGATCCTGGCGCAGAAATAGTTGCCGAAGCACATAGACGTGGCATAAAGGTAGTTCCCTTGGTTGGTCCATGTTCTATTTTGCTTGCGCTGATGGGATCTGGCTTCAACGGCCAAAGTTTTGCTTTTTGGGGATATTTACCCATTGATAAGGAACAGCGCGCTAAACGCATAAAAGATTTAGACCTTTCTGCCAGTAGATATAAGCAAACCCAAATTTTTATAGAAACACCTTTTAGAAACAATCCGCTCTTGGTCGAAGTGCTAAACAGCTGCAAGCCAGATACCAAGCTTTGTATTGCCTGTAGTTTAACTGGCGAAGATGAATTTATCAAAACCCAAAGTATAGCCAGTTGGCGTAAGGAAGAGATAGATCTGCATAAAAAGCCCTGTATTTTTTTATTACAGTAGAATAAAGGATGTTACTTTAAAGATGGGTAGGGGGTTCTTTCGAAGAAAGTTGCCCTATTTATACATTCCTTTTCCATCGATAAAATCTATTACTTTATCTGGTATAAAAAACTGAACATTTTTACTATTTTTTATCGCTTTGCGAATAAATGTAGAGGAAATTTCCATAAGCGGTGTGTTGGTAAAAATGATTGCTGGGTTAGTTTCCCACTCCTGCACATCGGCACCTGGTCGAGGATAGACGAAAATCTGATAGTTTTTTAGCAGCACTTCATAGTTTTTCCATTTCTTTAGAGATGCGAGATTATCTGCGCCCATAATCAATACAAACTCTCGCTCTGGATATTTTTCATGCAAATGGGCTAAGGTATCTATGGTATAAGATGGTTGTGGCAGGGAAAATTCTACATCGCTTACCCTGATGTTTTCAGCACTTTCTGTCGCAAGTTTTGCCATCTCCAACCTATCGTACATGTTTGTTAGGGCACGTTTATCTTTTAATGGATTATGAGGAGAAACTATTAGCCAAACTTCTGCCAAATTAGTGTGGTTGGCCATATAGTTAGCAATAATCAAATGGCCAGTGTGGATGGGGTTAAAGGAGCCGAAGAAAAGACCAGTTTTCATTTTGGAAAGTTACAAAACATCTGCCGCTGTTCGAAAGCGGTTTTTCTCATGAAAAAACAAGCTAATTTTTTGAAAGAAAATCCCTCACAATTTGCTCTGCTTCTGCACAGGCAACATCTAGGTCATTATTTTTTAAGATAACATCAAACTTATCAGCATACAATAATTCTTTTTCTGCCTTTATAAATCTTTCTTCTAGCTTGTCTAAACTGTCTGTCCCGCGGCCACTCAGCCTTTCCTTTAATACCTGCAACGATGGTGGCTGCACGAATATGGCCAGCGAATCGTTTTCGTATTTTCTCCTAAGCCTTAATCCGCCTTCTACATCAATATCAAAAATAACATGCTTTCCCTCGTCCCAAATACGCTGTATCTCAGAACGGAGTGTGCCGTAGTAAGTGCCCTTGTACACTTCCTCAAATTCTACAAATTCTTGGTGAGCCACCTTGTGCAAAAATTCTTCTGTGCGTATAAAGTAGTAGTCGCTTTCGTGTTTTTCATCTCCACGTTTTGGCCGCGTGGTTGCAGAAATAGAAAAGCTAAGCTCGGGAATTTTCTTTAACAGGTGATGTACAATGGTAGTTTTGCCTGCTCCAGATGGTGCCGAAAAGATAATGAGTTTGCCCTGCATGGGTTTATTTGGTAATTTGTTGGTTTAAATAGTTACGAGTTATTAGCGCACTGGCCTTATAACACATTTAACAATTGCTCTTTTATTTTTTCTAGTTCTTCTTTCATCCCAACTACAAATTGCTGCATGTGGGCATTGTTGGCTTTGGCGCCCATGGTATTAATTTCTCGGCCAATTTCTTGCGAGATAAAGCCCAGTTTTTTGCCGTTTGCCTCTGTACTCGCTAAGGTTTTTAAAAAATAATCGCAATGACTTCTTAACCGTGTTTTTTCCTCGGTGATGTCTATTTTGTCTATATAATAAATCAATTCTTGTTCAAACCTGTTCTGATCTATGTTTACTTTGCTTACGGCTTCTTCTAAAAACTGGTTAAACCGTTCTCTAATGGCTGTAATTCTTGTGGGCTCCAATTGCTCAACCGAACTGAAAAAATCTAAAATATTAAATATTCTTAAATCTAGATCTGCTTTTAAGGCCAAGCCTTCTGTGGTTCTAAAGGTGTTAAATTGTTCTAATGCTTGCAGAAAAACTTTATGCACTTGCACCCATTCCTCTTCATTAATGTTTTCTTCTTTATAGTTGATCACTTCTGGCAAGCTCATGGCAATTTGCAGCAAATTGGAGCTGTTTGCGCCTAAATCATCATTTATCGCTTTTAGCTGACGATAATAACTGCTTAGTACACTTGCGTTTATTTGAGCCACCGTGCTCTCTACATCTACACGGTCTATCGTAATATTTACGCTTACTTTACCTCGTTCTATATCTTTGCTGCAAATATTCCTTATCAATAGTTCTTTGTCGGAAATTGCTTTTGGAAACTTTAAATTAAGTTCTAAGAATTTGCTATTGAGCGATTTAATTTCTACGCTGTACTTGGCGCTTGCGAAATTGCTGGTCGCCAAGCCATATCCGGTCATGGATTTTATCATGCGCAAAGATAGAAAAAATGAAACATATTTGTCTGACAGCTTTTTGTTGCCAGCGCTTTATGAAAGAAAATAAATACTTAACATGCATATAACCTAAAACCAAATCGGGTTCTTAACGTTTTTTAACTAAATCGAGCTTTAAAAAAGGCTATCTTTAAATCTAAAAGCTATAAGATAATGCAACAAAAATTACGCTTTTTTAAACTTACCTTGGGGCTTGTTTTATTAGCCGCTATCTCATTTGGACAACAAGTGGTTAAAGGGGTGGTGATGGAAAAAGGTTCTAATCTTCGTATTGCGCTGGCGGATATAACAAACTTGCGTACAAAACTTGGCGTTGGAAGTAACGATCTTGGGCTTTTTCAGCTTAAAGCGGAAGTGGGAGATACTTTGTTAGTAAGCAAAAGAGATCATGCAGACGTACGCGTTGCGGTAACAGGTGCGGCAGATTTAGTTGTATATCTCCTCAGATCCAGTACGCAGTTAAAAGATGTGAATGTTTTTGGCGATACTAAGGAGCAAGATTTGGCAGAGGTTAAAAGTGAGTATAAGCGAAAAGGTTCTTTTTATGGGGGTAAACCGCCGTTCTTGTCGTTTTTGTTTTCTCCGCTAACTGCTGTGTATGAGCTTTTTGGTAAAACACCACGTAATGCGCGCAGGTTTTCTCGCTATGCAGACAATGAAATAAAGCAAAGTGAAATCGATCGATATTTTAACCAGTCCATTATTAAGAACAATAGTTGTTTGCGGGGCGATACTTTAGAAACTTATATGTTAAATTGTAGGCCAAGTTATAATCAGGTTGAGCACTGGAACAGTTACGATTACATCAAGTATATTAAAGAAAGCACTAAAAAATTTACAGATACTTTGGGTAAGGGAAATTGATAGCGCTGTGCTGGTATTGTTATTATTGCCAGATTGTTAGCATTGCTAAATTGTTGGATTTCTGGCATTGTTAAATTGTTGGTATTGCTAGTTGTAATATTGCTTGATTACTGAATTGTTGGGCTTTGGAAAGCTAGATGCGAACACTTAGACCTGCAACTCATAACTCGCAACCATTAGCCCTTTTTACTCAAAAGCTAAAATTTCGCATGCTTTTTCTGCAGCCATTTTTTCTGCGTTTTTTTTGTTATAGTCTCTTCCAGATCCGCAAGCTTCTCCATCTACCATGGCATTGATGGTAAAAAGTTTGGGGCTTTCTCCTTCGGCATTTTCAGTAATTTCAAATGAAATATCTTTTCCATGGCGTTGGCACCATTCTATCAGTTTGCTCTTAAAGTTTGTTTCTGTAAGTTCTAGTGTATGGATATCTATGTGCGGTTTTACAATTCTTTTAATTAAAAACTCTCTTGTAAAATCGTAGCCCTTATCCATATAGATCGCTCCAACAACGGCCTCAAAAGCATCGCCAAGCATAGAGTTGTGTTTGGTTTGTATACTTACAGTGCGCTCATCAAAGTTGATCATGCTGTCGAACCCTATTTTTTTTGCCAATTGGTTTAGGTTCACCCTGTTTACAATTTTCGATCGCATTTCTGTTAGAAAACCTTCTTCTTTATAGGGATATTGCTTAAAAAGCAATTCTGCAATGACTGAGCCAAGAATGGCATCGCCTAAAAACTCTAATCGTTCATTGCTGCTTCGAGTACCATTTTTTAGCAGTCTCGCTGCAGACCTATGCCTAAAAGCCATTTTATATAGCGAAATATTGTCGGGTACGAAACCCAACACATTCTTCAACTTTTTTACAAACTCTTTTTGTGGAGAGAAGTAAAGTTTATATAATTTTAAAAATGGCATTAAACAAATAACATGATAAGAAGAACAGCATCTTTATCCGGTCATCTGTTTGGATAAGTCCAATGAAAAAACGGTTTAAAGAATTTATTCGGTGTATTTTTTAAATATAACCGATGCATTATGTCCGCCAAAGCCAAAGGTGTTGCTTAATGCAGCATTTACGGTACGCTTTTGTGCTTTGTTGAACGTAAAATTTAATTTTGGATCAAACTCAGGATCATCGGTAAAATGATTTATTGTTGGGGGTACAATGTCGTTTTTTACAGCCAAGATACATGCAATACCTTCAATTGCACCTGCGGCTCCAAGTAAATGACCGGTCATAGATTTTGTAGAACTTATATTCAGGTCATAGGCATCTTCACCAAACAAGGCCCTTATGGCTTTGGTTTCGCTAATATCGCCCAATGGGGTAGATGTTCCGTGAACATTGATATAATCAATGTCTGCCGTCGACATGCCCGCATCGTTAAGCGCATTGGTCATGACCATTTTAGCGCCTAAACCTTCGGGATGTGGTGCGGTGATGTGATTTGCATCGGCACTCATTCCGCCGCCAACAAGTTCGGCATAAATCTTTGCTCCTCTAGCCTTGGCATGTTCCAACTCTTCTAGTATAATAGTTCCGGCACCTTCTCCGGCAACGAAACCGTCGCGGTCTTTATCGAAAGGCCTAGAAGCGGTAGAAGGATCATCATTACGCGTGGAAAGCGCATGCATGGCGTTAAAACCACCCATACCTGCCTCGTTAATAATGGCTTCGGATCCACCGGTAATAATCATATCGGCCATGTTAAGGCGAATGTAATTAAAAGCATCTATCATAGCATTTGTAGAAGATGCACATGCAGAAACGGTAGAAAAGTTTGGCCCCCTCAACCCGTACTTTATAGAAATATGCCCTGGAGCAATGTCTATAATCATTTTTGGAATAAAAAACGGATTGTAACGAGGGGTTCCATCGCCTTTGGCAAAATTAGAAACCTCATCTAAAAAAGTCTTTAGCCCTCCAATGCCCGCGCCCCAAATTACTCCAATACGGTTGGTGTCTAGTTTAGTAAAGTCTAACCCAGCATCTTTTACCGCTTCTTCTGTAGCCACTAAGGCATACTGTACGAAGGGATCTATTTTACGGGCTTCTTTTTTTTCTAGATAATCTTCGGGATTAAAGTTTTTTAGCTCGCAAGCAAACTTCGTTTTAAATTTTTCGGTGTTAAAGCTCTTAATTGGAGCAGCGCCGCTCACCCCATTGGTCAACCCATCCCAAAATTCTGGAATATTGTTTCCTATTGGAGTGAGCGCACCTAACCCAGTTACTACTACTCTTCTTAATCCCATCTATACGTAAAAATGCGTAAGTTTTTTATTTAACGTTTTTTTCCAAATAGGCAATTGCTTGGCCAACGGTACCAATGGTCTCAGCCTGATCATCAGGAATGGCTACATTAAATTCTTTTTCAAATTCCATAATCAACTCAACGGTATCCAAAGAATCTGCACCTAAGTCGTTAGTGAATGAGGCCTCTGGCGTAACTTCGCTCTCATCTACACCTAGTTTTTCTACGATAATAGCTTTTACTCTTGAAGCAATATCAGACATAATTTTATAATTTAATGGTTAAATAATTCAGTGCAAAGAAAAAGTAAATTCTTACAATATTCAAATGTTTTTTATTTCGGTGCCTAATTTAGGGCTCGAATATAAAGCGAATATAGAATTAGTTTTTTAATTTCGACTTGTTTAATAAATAATTTGTTTTGAATAAGACTTACCTGAAGCTCGCCTTAGACCTAGATTTTACTCTAATTGCAATTACGGCTCCTTTAAAGGATTATACGCTTTGCCACAAGATAAACACCAATTTGGAGTTAGAGTTTGAAAAAATTGAAGACCATGAAATTTTCCATGCGGTAGAGGCATACACCTTAAATTTTTCTAAGTATTATTTTTTTATAGAAGAGGATGAGCAGGAGTATTATCTGTTAGGTAACAAAAGTAGCGACGGCATCCTTATCCCAGAAATGGCCAATGTAGATTTTTTTTTGATTATAATGGAATACATAGATGAAGAGGATCTTAGTAGGTTGATTACAAGTTTAAATAGGATGCCGGAGATACAAGTTGCTGCGAAGATTGATCAACACAAGCTCAGAAACCGAGAAAACTTGGTCTTATAAAAAAAATGTCACATGGTGTATTAATTACACTATATTTGCCCGTTTTTAAATATATTCTTAAATTCGCATAGTTCTAAAATATGGGGGCCTAGTCTCCTAAATTACTTCATTGCAAAACCAACTACATAAATGAAACCTTTTCATTCAAGAACCAAAATTGTTGCCACGCTTGGCCCAGCATCATCGCAACCCGACGTATTGTTTAACATGTTTAACGCGGGGTTAGATGTTTGCCGTCTTAATTTTTCTCATGGCAGCCAGGCAGATCATCAGGCAGCTTTGGATACCATAAAAGATCTAAACAAAAAACACAACTATAATGTCGGTATTTTGGCCGATTTGCAAGGGCCAAAAATCCGTATTGGTAAAGTGCAAGAGGGTGGGATACATTTAATTAATGGACACACCACCGTAATTACCACCGAAGAGTGCATCGGAACCGAAGAACGGATATACATCACTTACGAGAATTTTCCAAAGGACGTTCAAAAAGGCGAAATCATCTTATTAGACGACGGAAAATTGCAAATGGAGGTATTAGAAACCGATCTAAAAACTTCTGTAACTTGTAGAATTGTACATGGTGGTTTGCTTACCTCTAGAAAAGGTGTTAATCTACCTAATACAAAGGTATCTATACCATCTTTAACCCCAGAAGATAGGGATAATTTGGAATTTGTACTGAAGAATGATGTTGAATGGATAGGTTTATCTTTTGTGCGCAAAGCGGAAGACATCATCGAGCTTAAGCAGATTATTGCCGATCGTGGTAAGACGGCGCGCGTAATTGCGAAAATCGAAAAACCAGAAGCTATCGAAAATATCGACGAAATTATAGCTGTAACTGATGCCATAATGGTTGCTCGTGGCGATTTGGGTGTTGAATGTCCGATGGAAGAAGTGCCTTTGTTACAAAAGATGATTGTAGAAAAGTGTAGGGCAGCATCTAAACCGGTTATCATCGCAACGCAGATGTTAGAAAGCATGATTACTACGCCAAGGCCAACTCGTGCCGAGGTAAATGATGTGGCTAACTCGGTATTGGATGGTGCAGATGCAGTTATGCTAAGTGGCGAAACCTCGGTGGGCGAATTTCCGCTAATCGTTATCGAAACGATGCAGAAAATTATTCAAAACATCGAGACCAATAAATATCCATTTAATCCAGACAAATTTTTAAAACCTTCATCTCCAACCTTTTTAGGTGATGCCATTTGTAATTCTGCCTGCTTTTTGGCCAAGCAAACTAACGCGGTGGGTATTGTTTCTATGACAGTAAGTGGGTACACAGCATTTGAAATTTCCAGTTATCGTTCTAGGGCACTTACTTTCATTTTTACCAGCAACAGATCTCTTTTAAACACCGTTAGTTTATTATGGGGTGTTAGGGGCTTTTATTATGATAAGTTTGAAAGTACCGACAATACCATTATAGAGGTAAACCAATTCTTAAAGAAGCAAGGTTTGGTAAAAGAGGGAGATATTTTAATAAATACAGCTTCTACGCCCTTAAAAGAAAAAGGTAAAACCAACATGCTAAAAATATCTGTTGTAGATTAAGCAGTGTTTTATAGGAGAGGTGTCAGAGTGGTCGATCGAGCACGCTTGGAAAGCGTGTGTGCTGCAAGGTACCGCGGGTTCGAATCCCGCCCTCTCCGCCAATACAAAGGCTGTTCATCTTTTATAGTTGAAGGGCTTTTTTTTTGTTTTTGATGAGCGGCGCTTGCTCCAGCGAAATTGAGGACAAAAAATGGTTGGAGCATAGCGACAGCCTTTGCATTTTAGCCTCCCCCTTATCGGAATCAATGAAATTAATCCCGCCCTCTCCGCGAATTTCAGTCTAAAATAAAACAAAAGCCTGCAATCGTTTGATTTGCAGGCTTCTATTTTACTATCTTTATTCAATAAGCCATAGCAATGATGATTTGATCAACTTATGGGAATGTAAAATCACAAACTAGTATATGGAACAACTGAATTATTTTAAAAAGGTAGCATTGCTATTTCTAATAATAAGCGGCTACAACAATGCCTACGCACAGGGTGTGCGCTTTATATCTTCAAATACAGAAGATAAAATCGATGTAAAAGTGGATGGGAAACTGTTTACGACTTTTGTGTTTTCAGATACTTTAGAAAAGCCAATACTTTTTCCGGTAAAAACCGCTGACGGACTGACCATTACGCGAGGTTTTCCTTTTAAGGTTCGAGCAGGCGAAAGAACCGATCACCCTCATCATCAGGGTATATGGTTTACATACGAAAATGTAAATAATATTGATTTCTGGAATAATTCTTATGCAATTGCCCCCGAGAAAAAATCTGCCTACGGCTGGATAAGGAATGTAAAAATTGGAGTCATGAAGAATGGAAGCCAAAAAGGTAGATTGTCTTTTACTGCTAACTGGGAAAAACAAAACCAAACAATCCTTCTTAAAGAAAAAACTACCTTAATATTTAGTGGTACTTGCAATTCAAGAACTATTGATAGAATTACAACGTTAACAGCCCAAAAAGATTCTGTTCATTTTTACGATGCAAAAGACGCTTTATTAGGCATCCGAGTAACGAAAGAGCTGGAAATCCCATCAAATGAGGTAGAAAATTTTTCAGATAGTCATGGAAATATTGCTACCGTTTCTCCAAAGCAGAACGGTGCAACAGGAAATTATCTTACCAGCCAGGGAAAGACAGGGAATGATGCCTGGGGAACCCGAGGCAACTGGTGCGTTTTATACGGAACTATGAATAATGAACCAGTTTCGGTTGCGATAATTGATAATCCATTAAACCCCGGTTATCCTGCTTACTGGCACGCAAGGGGTTATGGTCTTTTTGCGGTAAATCCGTTGGGACAAAAAATATTTAGCAACGGCAAAGAAATTATGAATTTAACTTTAAAGCCTGGCCAATCGGTAACTTTTCGGTATAGAATGTTGATTACCTCCGGCAAAAAGATAACAGCAGATGAATTAAATAAACAAGCAGCTGTCTTTTCTATTGTTAAATAACATTAATCTTTCAAATTTTAATCTAATGATTTTAACTGGCTAACACATGCGCTCGGCTCGATTGACAAGGTGTTTGTTTTATTTTTCATCTATTTAAAACGGCAAGCTTTCGACGAATTTAGAAATATCGTAAATGGATTTTAGGATTAGCATGCTTGAGAGTTTTAAGGCTCTACAAATCTAAGCTTTATTAGCTCAACTTTTGTCGCCCAATAATCGGCACCGAAAGGTGGGACTACTCTATTCCCGCTAAAAACAATATTTTTAACCTTCCCTTCTTTTAAACTAATAGTTGGCGGCATATTGCATACAATAAAAGCTGTTGTATCTGGGAGGGTTATTATATAGGTATATTCTTGAAACGCAAAATTTCTATATTTCTTGGTGTAAGTTAATGTTGCAGATTGATTAGCCATGACGATAACTCTTTCTGTGCTTGCTAAATTACAAGATTCAAAAGTTAAATTTTCAATAGGTACTTTTTTCTGACAAGAAAGAAGAAGTACTAAGGCGAGCAATAATGAACCTCTTTTCATAAAAATAATTTGGTTATCCCGTAAACGATAGCTAAAGTGAAAACGCTACAATATCATTAATATATTTTATGAGCAAGGCACTCTTTAATAATAGATACAATTATTTCACAAATACCAATGTTTCCCACATTTATATCCTCTTTTTTAAAATAGTTGAAGAAACATTAACTGAAACATCATTTGCAACCAAATTGGGAAACTAAATGCTTAAATAGTATCAACTTTTAATGCGTTTAAAGCATATTTTTGGAAAGCTAACCAATCCCTTTAAATACCAAATTCTTTAAAAGCTTTATGATGATACATTTTTCTAAGTCTTTTTCAGCGAGCCTAATCGCAATATGTTGCTTTATCTCCAGTGCCTACTCCCAAAAATCGGGCGATAAATATAGCGTAGAAAACAATACGGTAGTGTTAAAAATTAACCAGGCTAAACTTGGTATTACCGTAGTAACTGATGAGATTATGCAAATAAGGTATACGCTTGCCGATACTTTTTCGACGAAAAAAAGCTTGTTTATACAAGATGACTTTCCGAAGCCCAAGTTTAGAGTGAGCGAAGCAAATAATAAAGTTGTTATTTCTACCGCTAAACTTACCGCGAAGATTGATAAGATCAACGGACAAGTGGCTTTTTTCGACAAGGACAATCAACCATTGTTGGCAGAGAAAACGGGGGGTGGTAAAACCATATTGCCAAGTAGTTTCGAAGACTACAAAACACATTCTGTGCAACAACAGTTTAAATCGCCTACAGATGAAGCCATTTACGGGTTAGGCCAGCACCAAGACAGGTTGTTAAATATTAAAGGGTACGATTTAGATTTGTATCAGCACAATACCGAAGTGTATATTCCGTTTTTTGTGTCGACCAAAGGCTACGGTTTATTGTGGAACAACTTATCTTACACCAAGTTTAACCATCCAGATTCTATCGTTGCCATCCCGGCAAAATTACTGTTTGATAAAAATAATGTTAAAGGGGGATTATCTTCAACCATAACTGGAAGTGAAGTTGATAAAGAGCCGTCAGTTAAAAGCGCACAGACAGCAAATATTGCACTTTTAAGAGAGGCGCCTGTAAAATTGGCGACTTACACAGGTTTCTTACAGGCGGATAGAACAGGCGAATATTCTTTTTATAGCTATTCTGATGGAACATTTAGTTTGAAAGTTGACGGTAAATTGGTGCTGAACAATTGGGCTCCTTATGCAAATGCCCGCGATATGGGTCGCATCAATCTGGAAAAAGGAAAGAAATATAAAATAGAAATAGTGTGGCAACGGTTTCACAAAAACAATTCATTCCAACTTAAATGGCGAGAACCAAGCCAAACATCCGTAACCTCACTTTGGTCTAAAGCAGGCGAAGAGATTAATTACTACGTGATCGGCGGCCAAAATATGGATCAAATTATTTCTGGTTATAGAACATTAACAGGTAAGGCCAGCATTTTACCGAAATGGGCAATGGGTTTTTGGCAATGTAGAGAGCGCTACAAAACTCAAGATGAGATATTAAACACGGTTAGAGAGTTTCGCAAAAGAAGAGTTCCCTTAGATCTAATTGTACAAGATTGGCAATATTGGAAAATCGACCAGTGGGGTTCTGCCACTTTCGAACCTTCTCGTTATCCAAATCCTAAGGCTATGATAGATACTTTGCATCAAGATTTGCACACCAAGTTTATGATTTCTATCTGGGGGAAATTTTACCGCAACAGCGATAATTTTAGAGAACTTTATAAAACAGGCTTTCTTTATCCAAAGCCATTAAAAGAAAATCTAGTCGATTTCCTCAACTATAATTTTTCTTATTACGATGCATTTAATCCTGCGGCGCGCAAAATGTACTGGAGCCAGATTGATCAAAAGCTCTACAGCAAAGGGGTAGATGCTTGGTGGATGGATGCCGCCGAACCCGAAATGCCAGATCATGATGCAACGCCAGAAAATATGGCGCATTTTATGAATCCAACTTTCGAAGGTCCGGGTGTAGCCAATTTAAATGCTTATCCTTTAGAACACACCAAGGGCGTATTTGATGGGCAAATGGAAGCTTCGCCAGAAAAAAGGGTGACTATTTTAACCCGTTCTGCCTTTGCTGGCCAGCAAAAATATGGTACTGTAATCTGGTCTGGAGATATTGCCGGCCAATGGGATAATTTAAAAGCCTCTATCCCTGCGGGCTTAAGTTTTTCTATGTCGGGCATGCCTTATTGGACAACTGATATTGGCGGTTTTTGGGTAAAATATCCTAGTGGAAATAAAAACCCTGCTTACCGCGAATTGTATACAAGGTGGTATCAGTTTGGTGCGTTTTGCCCAATTTTTAGGGCGCACGGCTCTAATACAGAAAGAGAAATTTGGTTTTTTGGCGACGAAAATTCAGAAACTTATAAAACACAGTTAAAGTTTAATAAGTTGCGTTACAGGCTTATGCCATATATTTATACCCTTAATGGGATGGTAAATCATCAAGATTATACCATGATGCGTGGCTTGGTGATGGATTTTCCGAATGATGAAAAAGTACGCAACATAGATAATCAGTTTATGTTTGGGCCTTCTCTTATGGTAAATCCGGTAACAGATCCTGGTGCAAAAACACGTAGTGTTTATTTGCCAAAAGGCGCCGATTGGGTAGATTTTTGGACTGGCAAAGGATATGCTGGTGGAGAAACCATCAATACGTCAACTCCAATAAATGAAATGCCTTTGTTTATTAAAGCTGGGGCAATTATTCCCTTTGGGCCAGATTTGCAATATGCAACGGAGAAAAAGGCAGATCCGTTAGAATTAAGGGTTTATACAGGTGCGGATGGCTCATTTAGTCTTTATGAGGATGAAAATGACAACAACAACTACGAAAAAGGGATTTTTAGCACCATTCCGTTCAATTGGAGCGAGGCAACGAAAACGTTAACTATTGGAGAACGGAAAGGTACATTTCCTGGAATGTTAGAGGAACGAACTATTAACGTAATTTTTGTGGATGCAACCCATGGCACTGGTTCTTTAGTAAGCGCTAAAATTGATAAAACAGTAAAATATAACGGAAATTCCATCACCATTAAAATTAAAGGACGATGAAAAAATTAATAGTTAATGCCATTTGTGTTGTAATAGCCGGTATCGCCTTAGTGTCATGCAAAGCAAAACAGGCTTTTGTAAAAGTAAAGAATACCAATTTTACCATTAAAGATAAACCCTACCATTTTGTTGGAACTAATTTTTGGTATGGCGCGTATTTGGGTGCCGATACAGAATACGGAAATCGCGAGCGATTGATTAGAGAACTAAATCAATTACAGCAAATAGGGGTTAAAAATCTACGCGTTGTAGCTGCATCAGAAGAATCTGATTACGGCCTGCCTTTAAGTCCGCCGTTCCAATACAAAAATGGAACTTACAACGAAAAACTTTTAGAAGGACTAGATTTCTTGCTCGCAGAAATGGCAAAAAGAGACATGCGTGCCGTATTGGTAATGAATAACTATTGGGATTGGAGCGGCGGTATGGCGGAGTACGTTTCTTGGACAACTGGAAAACCGGTGATAGATCCTGTAACTAATAAAAACCAGACTTGGGACGAGGCCATAAAATTTTCTGCTACGTTCTATACAAATCAAAAAGCACAAAATTTGTATAGAAAGTACATAAACATGTTAGTTAATCGCACGAACGTGTACACCAAAAAAACATATAAAAACGACCCAGCCGTAATGACCTGGGAACTGGCAAACGAACCTCGCCCATCTAACGCTGGAAATGCAGAGGAGAAAGTGAAGATTTTTGCTAATTGGGTAGATAAGACTGCGGAATTTATTCACTCTATCGCCCCAAATCAGTTGGTTACCACAGGTAGCGAAGGCAGCAAAGGTACTTTAAACAACCTGGATTACACCTTGCAAGTACATAGCAGTAAGTATATCGATTATATGACTTTTCACATGTGGCCAAAAAACTGGGGATGGTATAAATTCGATAAGCCGGAAATGGAACAAACCAAGCAAAAAACTGCGCAGTATTTTGCCGAACATTTAGAGTTGGCAAAAAAACTAGACAAGCCCATTGTTATGGAAGAATTTGGCTTTGTGAGAGATGGCGAAAAGCATGAGCCAGACACGCCCACCACTGCCAGAGACGAATATTATAAATTTGTATTTCAACTTTTAAAAGATTCCATTCAGGCAAAATCTCCATTAGGAGGACTAAATTTTTGGGGATGGGGCGGCGAAGGCAGAACTCCACAAAAAGATGGTATGTGGAAACCCGGCGACATTACTTATACAGCAGATCCATATAGCGAGGCGCAGGGGTTAAATTCAGTTTTCAATACGGATGAGAGTACTTTGAAAATAATTTCTAAGTATGCGCACGAGATTGATAAATTATCTTCTGCAAAGAAATAATCATATTAGTTTGTTGCTAACAAAACCTACACTTCTGTTTTTTCTTTTTTCAATGATACTTTTTCAAAGTTGTAAGACTCCTGGATTAGTATCTTCGAAAGTGCCTTTAAGTAACGGAGCAACTATTGCTAAATATTTAAAAACTATTCAATATTCTGCAGATGGCAAACATCTTTTTGGTCATGAAAGTACCATTATGATGGGTGTTGGGGGCGAAAAAGATTGGGAAATAAAAACCAAGAACGAAATAGGAAAAAATATTTCGACCCAAAAATCGGATGTTAAGGAAATGACTGGACAACTTCCCGCCATTATGGGATACGACGCTTTCAAATTGATTTTGGATATTACGGATGGTCCAAATCGTAAGGCAGAGGTAGAGGCAAGTTTAGCAGCAATGAAACTGTATCGTGATAACGGAGGTTTAATAGCTTTCGATTGGCATATTCAACCGGTATTATTGCCAGGATATAGAGAAAGAGCGTATCGTATGGATGAACGTAATAACAATCCATACATTGAGTTGATGAAGAAAGAACAGCCTTTCTATCATATTGCGAATGGTTTTGCCACAAAAGATAAATGGTGGATGGCATACAAAATGCAAAGGCTCAAACCCATGGCAGAAAGATTGAAACGTATATCTGCTGATGGTTCTGGAATAATTTTCCGGCCTTTTCATGAAGCCGATGGCGACTGGTTTTGGTGGGGGCTCAAGTGGCTCCGCGGAGACCAGCCATTGAATGGAAAAGAAGCATTGATGAAGGTTTTTGTTGAAACTGCTCGATATTTAAAGCAACAACTTCCGGGGATACTCATTGCATTTTCAACAGATAAATTGAATGATGTAAATCTTGAAAATGCAAAAGATGATGAAGAAATCGCTCGTCGTTATCGAGATGAATTTAGTAGTTATCTACCTAAAGATTCAACCGATTTAGCTTTTATTGATATCTACGGAATGGATCTTTATACAGGTAAAGAGAATCCTTCAGCAAGTTTGAATGAATTTAAGGTTAAGCTACAAGGTTTGTCGTTAATAGCGAAAGAAGATGATAAAATAGCGGCAATTACAGAGGCGGGTGACCGTGGTATTCCGTCTGAAGAAGACGGCAGAAAACCTACCATTAACTGGTATAACGATTATTTATTTTCTTGGATTACCGATAAGAACGTTCATGTAGCATATACTGTTATTTGGCAAAGTTGGAGTAACAACCGAGACCGAACTGCATTAGATCCTGATGACGGTTATTTCGTTCCAACGTATAAAAGTTCAGCGGCAGGGAAAGATTTTATTAAATATGTGCAAAAGAAACAGTCTATTATGTTAGGTGACTTTAGATCGGATTTAAGCAAATTTAAGAACCATTGAAATTCGCTTATTCAAAGACATAGAAGTAGAGCGAAAATTTTAAAAAATAGAATTGTTACTAATACTTTGGGCAACGCAATTTTGGACCGGTAAAACACAATATGGAATTAATTACAGCCGAATTAGCAGACCCGATTAAAGCCATTTTGACGAAGAAAGTGTGTGCTATGCAGATATTCTAGCGCTATGAATGCAAAAAAAGCAGACATAGAGCCTCTCTGAGAAGTGGTATTGTTATGCGGAGCTCGAATCTATGCAAACTCAACGGAAGATACTTTGAAGATAGGCTGTTCGAAAGGCTTATTATTGCCAATATTACAGGATTTGGAGTTGTTACGGATAATCAAAAAAAACTCCTCAAATTAAGGTTATTGAAATAAAATAAACACTATGAAAAAATTGATGCTTATTACACTTTGTATCTCGCTATTTGCAGCAGCATGTTCAACTATCAGTAATCGAAAAGCGGCAAATAACATAAAATGGTTGGCAACAAAGGGCAAATTTATTGTAAATAAAGACAACGGTGAGAAGAGAATTTTAAGAGGTGTAAATGTGAGCGGACTGGAATACGACAGCACTGGAAGAAAAGTTCCAATTTCAGAATTGATGACACTTGCCAATCGTTGGAACATAAATGTTGTGCGCTTGCCTATAAATCAGCAATGGTGGCTTAATAACGAGAACGGAAATTATAGAAAGTTGATAGATAATATAATCGATTCATTAAAATCGAGAAATATCTATACCATTTTTGATCTTCAATGGATTAACACTAAGCTAAAAATTAATCCATTGCCAAATCAACAATCTGTTGAGTTAATGAAGCAGGTGGCAAAAAGATATAAAAACGAGCCAGCAGTTATTTACGATATTTATAACGAGCCGAGAGATTGTACACACCAAGACTGGGCTGCATGGGCTGTTAAACTAATTGAAGGAATAAGAGGGGTGCACCCTAACGCTCTTATTCTGGTAAACGGTATAGATTGGGGCTACGACTTGGGTGGGTTTATGAAGAATCCATTGCCATACAAAAACATTGTTTATGGTTCACACCTCTATCCACAAAAGCCCGGTTCTGGTTATAAAAGCAAACCAGAATTTGATAAATATTGGAAGGGAATCCTCGACAAAAATCTACCGCTTTTTATCGGCGAAATTGGCCCAGAAGAGCCAAATTATAATAATGAAGAACAATTAGCTTCTTTTCTGGACCCTCACTTAGCTTTAATAGACAGTCTAAGTCTAGGCTACACTGCATGGTCATGGCACAACAAGCCTTTCCTTACCAAAAATGGCGATGGCAACGTAGACAGTTTAACTGCTTTTGGGAAACGTGTATTTAATAACTTAAAGCAAAATAAGCGGAACTGAAATAGCGAAATATGGTTTGAGTAATTTCAGGATTCGTTGGATGATAAATAGAATCTAATTTCTAAAAGCACTTTTTATTGTTTAAATCGAATTTACCAAGCACTAGACAAAGTAGCCTGCGATAAAAAAACCTTTATTGCTACATTTCGAATCCCGAGAAATATTTCCTTTAATTTGTACATGCTACAATACTTCTCTGCCGATTGGATTTTTCCAGTTAGTTCTCCACCTATTAAAAATGGCGTTATTGCAGTTAATGAAGGTGGAATAATTGCAGAAATTTTCTCCGCCGAACAGGCAAAAACAATTAAAGCTGAGGTGAAAAAATATCGCGGTGCGATAGTGCCCGGATTTATAAATACCCATTGCCATATAGAATTATCGGCTATGCGGGGAATTGTTCCGAAACATACCGGTTTGGTAAAGTTTGTAGAAACTGTAATTACCAAGCGCGGTCAAAGTACGGAGGAGATAGATAGCGCTATGTTAGCCGCCGATGCAGCAATGTGGCAGAATGGAATTGTAGCTGTTGGCGACATTAGCAACAATCTTGGCTCAAAAAAGATAAAATTGCAGAGCAATATCCATTACCATACTTTTATAGAAACCTTGGGTTTTAATCCCGCGAAAGCAGAAGAAATACTAGAAAATGCAATTGCTTTACGCGATGAATTTTTACCGCTAAAATCCAGCATTGTTCCGCATGCACCTTATTCTGTTTCAGCAAAGCTGATAGGATTGCTTAATGATTACGCATCGATAAATAACGATTTTCTAAGCATCCACAACCAAGAAAGCCAAGCCGAAAATTTATTTTTTGAAAAAAGAGAAGGAGATTTTTTGCCATTTTTCAATTTTTTGGGTATTGATGTTTCCCATTTTCAAGCGAGTGGAAAATCTTCATTAAAGACTTGGTTAAGCGCATTCGAAACGCAAAAAACATTGTTGGTTCACAACACTTTTAGCAGCAAAGCTGATGTTGAATTTGCAAAACAGCACAATCCAAACTTGTACTGGTGCCTTTGTCCGCAGGCAAATCTCTACATCGAAAATACTTTGCCCGATGTGCAAATGTTGATAGATGAAGAAGTAAAAATAACTTTGGGCACAGATAGTTTGGCAAGTAACGACCAACTTAATATTTTGGCAGAAATGCAAATACTACAAAAGCAAAAAAACATTCCTTTCGAAAACCTTTTGAGCTGGGCGACAAAAAACGGTGCCGGATTTTTAAATCTTGATGCGCAATTTGGCAGCTTGGAGAAAGGTAAACGGCCTGGTTTAAACCTTATTCAGCTATCTAACGATTTTGAAATTTTAAGCAACAAAGTAGAAAAGTTGTTGTAATTTGAAAGGTATGGAAACTAAAAATCCCATTTGTAAACTTTTCGGCATACAATATCCCATCATCCAAGCCGGTATGGTTTGGTGTAGCGGATGGCGTTTAGCGGCTGCGGTAAGTAATGCCGGTGGCCTGGGGATTATCGGCGCTGGATCAATGTACCCAGAGGTTTTGCGCGCGCATATAACGAAGTGTAAAGCTTCAACAAACAGGCCTTTTGCGGTAAATGTGCCTCTTCTTTACCCAAATGTCGAAGAAATTTTTGCGGTAATTCTTGAGGAGAATGTTGGCATTGTCTTTTCCTCAGCTGGCAATCCTACAACGTGGACGCCAACTTTAAAGGCAAAAGAAATTATTGTGGTGCATGTGGTGGCAAACACAAAATTTGCGTTAAAGGCGCAAGAAGCAGGCGTAGATGCTATCGTTGCTGAAGGATTTGAAGCCGGCGGGCACAACGGGCGCGAAGAAACGACTACTTTATGTTTAATCCCTATGATTTGCGATGCCGTAAAAATTCCGGTTATTGCTGCTGGAGGTATGGCAAGCGGAAGAGCAATGTTAGCGGCTTTTGCGCTAGGCGCATCGGCAGTCCAAATCGGTTCTGCCTTTGCAGTTGCCAAGGAATCGTCGGCGCATGCCAATTTTAAGGAAAAAATTATTTCATCTGCCGAAGGCGATACCAAATTGGCAATGAAAAAATTGGTGCCGGTAAGGCTACTTAAAAACGAGTTTTCAGATGCCGTAGCGCAAGCAGAAGCAGAAGGCGCAGATAGAAAAAGTTTGATGGAGCTTTTAGGCAGGGCTAGAGCAAAACTTGGCATGTTTGAAGGGGATATGGATAATGGTGAGCTCGAAATTGGGCAAGTATCGGCCATGCTGAATGAAAATAAACCAGCAGCAAAAATTTTAGAAGACATTTGGCAGGAATTTCGAACTGGCCTAAAAGCGTTAACAGCATTGTAGACATTTATCGCGTAGGCCTAAACCAAAAATTAGTTTTACTTTTGTGGACAAAAATAAATCGGTTTTAATCGAAGATAAAAACGTCAAATTACCATGGCAGAAATTAAACACCTAAAGATAACCGTTACCGGAAAAGTACAGGGCGTGTTTTTTAGAGCAAGCACCAAAGCGGTGGCCAATCAAATGGGCATAAACGGCTTTGTTAGAAATGAAAAAGACGGTTCGGTTTACATAGAGGCAGAAGGAGAAATTTTTATGGTCGATGAGTTGGTAACTTGGTGCAAGGAAGGACCCGACGGTGCAAAGGTAGAAGAGGTAGGTGTTATTGAAGGTGAACTGAAAAATCATAAAGGCTTCGAGATTTTAAAAAATAGGAATGGCAAAAACTGTTAAGCATGAAATTAATCTTAAATCTCACATCTAAAGTCTCACATCTATCTGCTAGGTTAGTGGTTAAGCAAGTCATTTGTTCAGCTATTGTGCAGTTAAGTACCCTGTCTTTGCTCTTCGTTCCATCGAAAGTCTCATATCTCGATACTCATATCTTAGCTAAAATGTCTCACATCTCACATTCCACATCTCAAATCTAACTCCTTGTCAGTATTTAAAAAATTTGCGGGGCAAACGATGGTTTATGGTATTAGCACCATCTTCTCTCGTCTGCTAAATTTCATTCTTACTCCGGTTTTTACGCACACGTATGCTACCGCCGTGTATGGCATTCTTATTACGATGTACAGTTGGGCCTCGCTAATTAATGTGTTTTTGGCCTTTGGAATGGAGACCACCTATTTTAGATATCTGAACAAACACGAGGACAAAAAGCAACAGGTGTATAACAATTCTTTTCTAATCGTAGCTTTTTCGGCTTCATTGCTATTAATTACAGGGTTAGTTTTTATAAATCCGATTTCTAAATGGTTGTCAAGCAACGATATGTCGCAATATCAAGATCAGCGGAGGTATGTGTTATATTTTGTGTTTCTACTCTTTTTCGATGCGATTGCCCTTATCCCGTTTGCTAAATTAAGGGCAGATGGAAAGCCATTTCGTTACAGTCTAATTAAGTTTATAAACATTTTAAGCTCTGTTACTATAATCCTTTTCTTTATATACGTTGTTCCATACATTATCAAAAATCACTGGTCTACGGCGCACTTTTTTGCGGGCTGGTACCGGGAAAAGTGGCTAGGGTATGTCTTTATTGGTAATCTATGTGCAAGCATAATTACCTTTATTTTATTGTTGCCCGAAATTTTACAGGTAAGGTTTAATTTTGATAAGGCAATGTTTAAAAAAATGGCGCAATACAGTTGGCCCATTTTGGCTGCAAATGTTTCGTTTATCATCAACGAAAATTTGGATAAACTTCTATTGGGTAGGTTTCTTAGCGATAAGGATGTTGGTATTTATGGCGCGGTATGCAAAATAGCCATTTTTATGAGTATTTTTAATATGGCTTTTAGGCTTGGTGCAGAGCCGTTTTTCTTTAGTCACGCAAAACACGCAAATGCCAGAACTACATACGCCACGATTTTAAAATATTTCAGCATCGCTTTGGCGATTATATTTGTCGCACTAATTGCCAACATAGAAATATTAAAATATTTTATCTCTAGAGATGCCGCCCACCGTGCAGAATATTGGGTGGGTTTACCCGTCATTCCGTATCTCTTACTTGGCTATGTTTGTTTGGGTATTTATATGAATCTTTCTGTATGGTACCGTCTTTCCGATCAAACCAAATTTGGGCTTTATATTTCTGTAGTTGGGGCATTTATTACCATCGTTTTCAACATTCTATTGATTCCGAAATATGGCTATATGGCATCAGCATGGGTTTCTTTGGCTGCTTATGCAAGCATGATGGTAATGTCATACATCCTGGGACAAAAGCATTATCCAATTCCTTACGATTTAAAAAGAATAGGAAGTTACCTCTTATTATCCATTGTGCTTGTGTTCTTGTCTTTCTTCGTGTTTCACCGAAATATTTACATCGGCAACGCAATGTTGATAGCCTTTGTGGGATTGATTGCCTATTTTGAAAAGAACGAATTAATGAAAATGTTAAGGAGAAATGCGTAATTCGTTGAGCCTAAGAAAATCTGTATCTTGCAGACGTACTCAAATTCGAAGCATCTTAATAGGCAAATCTACACGGCGCTAAACAACTAGGCAACATTATGTGTAAGGTAACATGTATCCTTCTTCTGTTATTTTCTACAACGGCCTTTGCGCAAAGCGATGTAATTTCTTCTGCTCAAATAGATAGCCTAGCCGTCAAAGAGCTGTTTTTTGCCGGATTAAGGGAAAAGTTGTTGGACAATGATGAGGCTACAACCCTCAATTTTACTAAGGTTTTATCTCTAGATAAAACAAACGATGCAGCCCTTTATGAGGTGGCGAAGGTAGATTTGCGGTTAAACCATTTAGTAGAAGCCACCCAGCATGCTGCGGCCGCCGCTAATTTAAAACCCGAAAACAAATATTATTTGCAGTTGCTGGCAGAAATTTATAAAGCCGCCAACAATGTTTCGGCATTAGATGCTGTACTAAATAAGTTGATTAAGCTAGATCCAGAGAATAGGGCTTACTATTTTGATAAGGCAAATGTTCAATTGCTAACAAATAAAGCAGAAGAGGCAAAAGCCACATACAAAGCTATAGAACAGAAGTTTGGCTCATCTACTGAACTTAATAATGCAAGAAATAGGGCGGAGCAAAACAATACCAAATCTGGCGAGATTGTAAAATTGTTAGACAGCAATAACGCAAGTACCAAAGAATATTTATACGCAGCTGGTTTGTTGATGCAAAAAGGCAGCAACAATGAAGCCTTGGCGGTTTTGCAAAAAGCAGCGCCATTGAATCCCAATAATTATCAGGTTTGGCTTGCCCTGGCAGATGTATATCGCAAAATTGGTAAACCTATTCAATCTTTCGAAGCCTTAAAATCTGCTTTCGAGATAGAAGATATGCCTTTAAACGACAAGGTGCAAATTGTTGGGAGTTTATTCTCCAAAATGGAAGGTAAAGAAGCTGTGGACAACATCAACGCATTGACTGAAGTATTGGTAAAGCAAAACCCAACAGACCCAAAAGCCTTGGCGTTATACGCCGACGTGCTTTTTAAGCAAGAAAAATTTGCAGAAGCACTTAAAAAATATGAGGAATCGCTTAAAATAAACGATCAGGTTTTCAGCGTTTGGGAGGGATTGATAAACACTCATAATTTGATTGGGCAATACAATGAAGCAATCAAAGTATGCAACGAGGCTTTGACCGTTTATCCCAATCAGGCTAGCTTATACTATTTTTTGGCCTATGCGCAATATCGCACGGAAATCCCTAACGAAGCCTTAAAAAATATTGCAAATGCATTGGCATTAGGGATTGAAGACCATAGTTTGTCGGCTCAATCTTATGCCCTAAAAGCAGATATTCTTATCAACAAAAACAACCTCGGTGACGCAAAGGCGGCATTTTATCAGGCCGTTAAAGAAGAGCCAGACAATTATCAAATAATGACCAAGGCAGCATATTTTCTAGCTTTGCGCGATGAAGATTTAACGGTTGCAGCAGGGTATGCCCAAACGGCCGCAAAAGCAAAACCAGAAAATTCTGCAATTACCGATACCTACGCTTTTGTGTTGTTTAAACAGAAAAAGTATGCACAGGCAAAACAATGGATAGAAGTTGCTGTACAAAACAAAAAAACAAACAATGGTGTTTACTTGGAGCATTATGGAGACATCTTATATTTTTTGGGCGATAATGAAAAAGCCTTTCAAAAATGGCAATTGGCAAAAGATGCGGGAAACACATCAAAAATTTTAATTAGAAAAATAAATGAAAAAAAATATTTCAAATAGTGTTGCGGTTGTAATCATCGCAGTTTTACTAACATCTTGCGGAACAAAAAAAGCCGTAGTAGTGGCGCCGAAGCCTAAGGTTGATTCGATTGTTCCTCCGGATACAAAAAGTGAAACATTAAATCTTTTAAAGAGTAAGCAACTCCAATTTAATACCTTAAGCTTAAAAGGCAAGGCCAATTTAACCATCAATGGCGAAGCGAACGATGTAACCATGAATTTTAGGATTAAGGATAAGCAGGTTATTTGGGTGAGCATAACCGCTGTGGGCGGCGTGGTAGAAGTTGCGCGCGCATTGATTACGCCAGATAGCATAAAAATAATGGACAGACTGAAGGGCAGGTATATTAAAAAACCGTTCAGTTATATTTACAATTTTACCAACAAGCAAGTTAATTTTAACACCCTGCAAAATATTTTAACAGGCAATGCCATCTCGGGTTTTTTAAATTTAGACGCAAATGTAAAACTGGCTAATGGCGTTTGGACATTGAGCGGAAGTAAAGAAGATTTAGATTATAAGTTTCTATTTAACACACTTTATAAAGTAGAAGAAACTAACCTAAGCGATTCTAAGTCTGGCCAAGCGTTAAAGGTGACTTATAATAATTATCAGAAGCTGGACGATTATCTTGTTCCTGGCACATTAAAGATAAATACTCTTTCTGGTGCAAAAAAAATAATTATTGCGATTGATTACGTAAAAGTAGAAGGCAATAGTGCATTAAATTTCCCATTTAACGTGCCAAGCCGTTTTGAACTTGTTAAATAACATTCTACATTTTTTTGGTGCTTGCAAACTTCCGATTCGCCGAAAAAGAATGAAGTTTTGATGAATTATTTTAAGCACAATGCAGATAATCTTGCTAGTTAGATAGGTTCAGCTCAATCGTTTTTGATAAAGCATAGCCCTAAGAGTGCGTTGATTCTAATTTTAAGGCGGTTATAATGAAAATGGTGTTTCGTTCGTTCAATTGGAAACCCGTCTTATCTTTGTACCATGTTTTTAAACCGCCGCACAATTAATCAAAAATTTTATACTTTTGACCTAATGAAGTTTAGGGGAGGCTTATTTTTATTGTTTTTTTTATTTATAGCGCATTCGGTTTCGGCCCAAACGGCAAATGAGCTTAGAAGAAAGAAGGAGGCTATCCAGCGTGAAATAGAGCAGTTGCAAAAAAATTTAAAGAAGGCATCTAGTGGCAAAAAACTAACACTACAGCAAATAAATGCCCTGAATGCTCAAATTAGATTGCGCCAAGAAAAGATTGGTACGGTAAATTCTGAGATAAAAAGTTTAGATAATCAAATCTCTACCAACACAAACACCGTAAATACGTTGAAAGGTCAGTTAAGCGACCTAAAAAGCGATTATGCAGCCATGATTAGGTTTGCACAGCGAAATAGAAACGCTTACGATAAAATGATGTTTATTTTTGCCGCCAAAGACTTTAACCAGGCATATAAACGGATAAAATATTTACAGCAGTTTAGCCAATATAGGAAAAAACAGGCTGGATATATAGAAGATACACAGCATGAGCTAAACGGGAAAATAACCGTTTTAGGTAAAACGCTCAAAGAAAAAAATAATTTGCTAAAAGAGCAAGAGGACGAAAAAAGTAGGCTAGGCAAGGATAAAAGTAAACAAGCCGTTGTTTTAAACAAGTTTAGCAGACAGGAAAAAGGTTTTAAGGGTGATATAGCAACGCGTAAAAGACAGCAGGCAAAAATTGATAGTGAAATACGCGCTGCAATAAAACGAGCCATAGAAGAAGCAAGACGAAAGGCAGCAGAGGAAGCCAGAAAGAAAGCTGCGGAAGCTGCAAGACTGGCAGCTTTAAAGGCAAAAGAAAATAATACAACTGTAGAAGCAACACCGGCTGCAAAAGAGAAAACAACCAATGAGCTCTTAACAGATAATGCCTACACGGCTAAGTTGGCTGCGGGCTTCGAAAATAATAGGGGCAAATTGCCGTATCCTGTTGTTGGCACCATTACAGAAAGTTTTGGTGTACACAAGGTAGATAAGGCAACGATGAACAATGAGGGTGTAAATATTACAGGTGCAGAAGGGGCTGCTGTAAGGGCGGTATTTGATGGAGAGGTTTTATATGTGAGTGTGATTTATGGTAAATACGTGGTGGTTATCCAACATGGTAGTTATTTTTCCATCTATCAAAATTTAAGGTCTACTAGCGTAAGCAAAGGAGATAAAGTAACTACAAGACAGACCATTGGTGTTTTGGCCAATACCGGCGATGTAGCAGAGTTGCACTTTGAAATAATGAGGGGGCAAACGAAGTTAAATCCAGAAGCCTGGATTAGTAAATAGTATTAGTGAGTTTATTAATGTATATATTTGTTTAAATAAAAATAGTGATGTATCAAGGCACGTTATTAGAGTTTTTAAATATGGGTGGATCGGAGATCATCCTCATATTGGTAGTAGTTTTATTGCTTTTTGGCGGGAAAAAACTTCCAGAGTTGGCTAGGGGGCTAGGCAAGGGCATTAGAGAGTTTAAAGATGCCTCAGAAGGGGTAAAGAGAGAGATACATCGAAACATTAATGCGATGGATGAAGACAAGGTAGCAGACGAAGTGGTAGTTGCAAACAGTAGTGAGTCTCACAAACCCACAGCTGCTGATGTAGCCGCAGTTACTGGCGTAGAAGAGACGGCGCCACATCTTAGTAACGTTGAGAAGGTAGGTCATGATGTTGCAGCAGTTACTGGCGTAGAAGAAAGAGTATCACATCTTAGCAATGTAGAGAAGGTAGGTCATGATGTGCCCATTGCAAACGTTACAGAGCCTGTTACAGAAAGTCGCAGCACAGTAATTGAGCCGTTGCCTTCGGTTAAGTAGATTGAAAAAATAGACGGTTAAAAAAAAGAAATTATGTTAAATACAACAATAGCAGCAATGCTCGGAACTCCAGAAATTATTATGATTTTGGTGGCTGTACTTTTACTTTTTGGAGGTAAAAAGATACCAGAACTTATGCGAGGCCTGGGTAAAGGTATTAAAGAGTTTAAAGATGGTAAAGATGGTCCGGCAGACGATCATGTAGATCCTTCTAACAGAGACAGGACTGTTTAATCTCATTATTTTTCAGGTTTGAAGAAATACAGTTCTCTCCAAGAGATACAAAAATCCCTTGCCAAAGGGCAATTAACATTAGCAGATTTACTCAGTTATTACTTCGAGCAAATTAGCGCAAACGAACACCTCAATGCTTTTAATGAGGTGTTTTTTCATTCTGCCAACTTGCAAGCAAAAGCAGTACAAGAAAAGTTAAACAACGGTACCGCAGGTAAATTGGCAGGCATGGTTATTGGTATAAAAGATAACATCTGCTATAAAGACCATGCGGTTACCGCATCTTCTAAAATGCTCGATGGCTTTGTTGCGCCCTATTCTGCTACGGTAGTTGAACGGTTGTTGGCAGAAGATGCCATTATCATTGGCCGGCTTAATTGCGATGAATTTGCGATGGGCGGCTCTAATGAAACTTCGCATTTTGGCGTGGTAAAGAATGCAAAAGACCATAGTTTAGTTCCCGGCGGATCGTCTGGAGGTTCGGCAGTTGCCGTGCAGGCAGACATGTGCTTGGCTGCCTTGGGTACAGATACAGGTGGCTCAGTTAGGCAACCGGCCGCATTTTGCGGACAAATAGGACTGAAACCCAGTTACGGACGCATTTCTAGATATGGCGTAATCGCTTACGCATCTTCCTTTGATCAGGTTGGTCCCATTACTTCATCTATTAGCGATGCCGCGCTACTATTGGAGGTTTTGGCAGGAGCCGACCAATACGATAGTACCGTATCACCTAATCAGGTGCCTGCCTATTCAGAAAAATTAGCTAATCCTCCCATAAAGAAAATTGCCGTTTTACAAGAAACAATAGATAGTGATGCGCTTGACCCAGAGATTAAAGCTGCTGTTTTATCGTCTATAGAAAGATTAAAAAAAGATGGCCATCAAATAGAATATGTTTCTTTTGATTTGTTAGACTATTTAGTGCCCACCTATTATATACTTACGGCTGCAGAAGCCTCTTCTAATTTATCTAGGTATGATGGGGTACATTATGGTCACAGGAACACAGACGCAAAAAGCCTGACCGAATTATATAAAAAGTCTAGAGCAGAAGGTTTTGGCGAAGAAGTGCAAAGAAGAATTTTACTAGGTACGTTTGTTTTGAGTGCGGGATATTACGATGCTTATTATCAAAAAGCTCAACGAGTACGCCGATTAATAAAAGAAAAAGTCGAGGCGTTGTTCACTTCTTTCGATTTAATTTTATTGCCGGTTGCTCCTACCACCGCTTTTAAAATTGGCGATAATTTGCAAGACCCCTTGGTAATGTACATGGCTGATATTTTTACCGTGCTAGCTTCTCTTACTGGTAATCCGGCCATCGCCCTGCCCATTGGCAATAACAAAGCAGGTTTACCGTTAAGTATCCAGTTTGTAGCCGGCCAATTTAACGAGGAAGAACTTTTGGCGTTTTCTCAACAATTTTTAAAAAATTAATGCGATAGGTTTGTAGGTTTAATCTTTTGATAATCAGTCCGTTTCGTTAGTTTTGGTTTTTTGGTAATGTTTTGTTGTGTAAAACCCAGCAAAACATTGTAGGCTTTTTTAATAAGTTTTGCCAGAATCCGATATCACCAGATAGTCTTTCTTTAGGAGCTATGGTGGGTAATTTAAAAAAATCAACCTGTATAGAATGATTAAACTAATGCGAATTTTCTATCTGCTTCCGCTCCTCAGCTTAACAACTAGTGCGTTTTCTCAACAAAAAATTAACCCAGACAGCCTTCTAAAAACCTCAAATTTTTTTGTCGATACCGATTCGAGAACCGTGCCAGAAGCGATTGAAAATCAGTTGCTTTTTGGACAGAATTATATTTATAAGCTTCGCTTAGATTCCATACAAAAAACAGTTCCACTGCCGTACAATGAGTATGTACAGCAATATATAGACATTTATAGCAAGCGTAAGGACATGTTTGGTAAAATGTTGGGCCTGTCTAACTATTACTTTCCTATTTTCGAAAAAGCGTTGGCAGAGTATAATGTGCCCAAGGAAATTGAATACCTCACCATTATCGAGTCAGAAATGAATCCTAACGCCCGTTCTCGGGTTGGTGCCACAGGCCTTTGGCAATTTATGTTTGGCACAGGCAAGGCCTATGGATTGCAAATGGACAACTATGTTGATGAACGAAAGGACCCAATACAAGCTAGCTACGCTGCGGCAGCTTATTTTAGAGATTCTTATGAAGAGTTGGGGGATTGGTTGCTAGCACTTGCCGCCTATAATTGTGGTAAAGGGAATGTTAATCGTGCGATTGCCAAGGCAGGGTCTAGAGATTTCTGGGAAATTAGGCAATTCCTACCTAAAGAAACCAGAAACTACGTGCCAGCATTTATAGCAGCAGTATATGTAATGAACTATTCCTCTAAACATCAAATTACCCCTCAGGCCTGTAATTTGTGCCTAAAAACAGATACGGTTTTGGTAAATAAATTTGTTTCGTTACCGCAACTTGCCAATGCGTTAAATGTTTCTAGCGATGCGCTCGCCGATTTAAATCCTTCGTACAAGAAACAGATTGTAAATGGCACAGATGAAACGCCAAAAAGAATTATCCTACCGAGTTTACAAAATGCAGATTTTACAGGCATCTATAATGTGTTAAATACTGATTATATAGATGCTAATCCCAATATTATCCTTGCTAGTACAGATGATGTTAGAGCGCTTCGGAAAGCAAGTGCGTCAAATTTGTCAAGGGAAAAAACAGTACTCTACAAGGTAAGGCCTGGCCAAAGTTTAAATGCTATTGCTGATAAATATAATGTAGAGGTGCAGGATTTAAAGGTATGGAACCGGTTAAAAAGCAATGTCATTGTACCTGGGCAGCACCTCAAAATTTATGTACATGGGGCGCCAGCTAAAGCAGCAACCTCTTCCTATTCTAATTATCGGGTTAAAGCAGGAGACACATTATCTGATATTGCAGAACGATTTGATGGGGTAACCGTTCAAAGGATAAAGAACGACAATGGTTTAAAGAAGTCGATTTTACAACCAGGTATGCTGCTAAAAATTTCTAAAGGCTAGTTTTAGGCTGTTGGAAAGAGTTGGTATTGATGGTTATTATGTAAAACGCAACCATTGTTGATGCTACAGGCTTTGGTTAAAAATTTTCGATAAAGTTTTATTTTTGCTTTTTATTTAGAGAACCATGAAGCTTAAAGCAACCAATTTATCTAGTTTGCCACACATAGCAAGCGAACTTTTGATTTTTGCCCAAGATGAAAAGATTTTCTTGTTTGAAGGGGAAATGGCTGCTGGAAAAACTACTTTTATAAAGGAACTTTGCGCCGGCTTGGGCGTTTTAAAAAATGTTTCCAGTCCTACTTATTCCATTGTAAATGAGTATCAAGGCGAAAAGAATAAAATTTTTCATTTCGATTTTTATAGGATAAAAACGGTTGAAGAGGCTTTTGATATTGGTTTTGAAGAATATCTTGACAGCGGTGCCATTTGTTTAATAGAATGGCCAGACAAAATAGAAGTGTTGTTGCCCACCAATTATATAAAAGTTAAAATAGAAGTGGCGCTCAATGGAGAACGAATTTTTAATTTTTCTAAAATATAGCCGCATGCATTCATTGTTAATTTTCATTGCTTGGTTTATTATTCAGAAAGCTTTGATGGTATTCACTCCGATGTTTTGATATTACGCAAAACATTTCCAACGTTTTTTTGTAACTTCAACAACCCAAAATTTTAAATAAGCTAAAAATGGCTACAGGATTTAGCGCCGGAATGGCCGATATTGCTTTGCAGGGTCTGCGGCAAACACAAGAGGCGACACTAGAAACCAAGGCTAGAAAAAACGACCTTTGCATCGGTATTCCAAAAGAAATTTCTTTTCAAGAAAATAGAATAGCGCTAACACCTTTATCAGTCGCGCTGTTGGTAAATAACGGCCATCAGGTTATATTAGAAAGTGGCGCTGGTATGGGTGCCAACTTTTCTGACAGGGAATATGCAGAGCAAGGCGCAAAAATTGTGCATGATAAAAAGGAAGTGTTTGCATGCGATATTTTAATGAAAATTGCGCCGCCTATGCTGGTAGAAATCGAGATGATGCACAAAGGGCAGACCCTAATTTCTTCACTCCAAACAGGAACACTTAAGCAAGAATACCTCAAAGCCTTAATGCATAAAAAGATCAATGCGCTTTGTTTTGAGAACATAAGAGATGAAGGAAACGTACTAAGCGTTGTGCGGGCAATGGGCGAAATTGTTGGATCTACCTCCATTTTAATCGCTGCAGAATACTTAAGTAGCGTAACCGGCGGCAAAGGATTGATGCTTGGCGGCTTTACTGGCGTGCCGCCAACCGAACTAGTAATTCTTGGTGCTGGTACCGTTGGAGAATATGCGGCAAGAACAGCTCTAGCCTTAGGTGCAGAGGTAAAGGTTTTTGACAGTTCTATTTATCGACTTAGGCGATTGCAAAATAATTTAAGCAGCAGCAGGGTTTTTACTTCGGTTATGCAGCCCATTGTATTGCATAAATCTTTGGTTACTTGCGATGTGGTGATTGGAGCTATTAGAGCCAAACATGGCCGAAGCCCCTGCATAGTAATGGAGGAAACAGTAGCTAAAATGAAACCAAATTCAGTGCTGATAGACATTAGCATAGATCAGGGTGGTTGTTTCGAAACTTCCGAGGTCACAAATCACACAAAACCCGTATTTAGAAAGCATGATGTGATACATTATTGTGTGCCCAATATTGCCTCTCGCGTACCTAGAACAGCATCTTATGCACTTACCAATATCTTTGCACCAATTCTTTTAGCCATTGGCGAGAGCGGTGGATTAATGAATATGGTTTGGGAGCATCCCGGAATTAGAGAGGCACTGTACATTTATCAAGGCAACGTAACCAATAAGGACCTAGCCGATATGTTCGATTTGCCTTTTAAAGACTTGGAATTATTGGTGCTTTCGAATAGGTAGTTTTGAGTTAGAAAGATGAAAGGGGGAAGGTAGCAGAAAGCTTAAGGCAAAAAGCTGAAAGACTAAAGCGAAAAGAGGTTGAAGGCTGAAAGGTTGAAAGTTTAGGGTAGCAGAAAGCTGAAAGACTAAAGACTAAAGCGAAAAGAGGTTGAAGGCTGGAAGGTTGAAGGTTTAGGGTAGCAGAAAGCTGAAAGATGAAAGCGCGAGGCGCCCAATTTTCGCACTCGCCACTCCCCTTCTAGTTCAAGGAGGGGTAGGGGGCAATGTCATTAACTTAAGGAATCGTTTGTCAGTCAGAGCCTGTCGAAGACCTTAAAAAAAGTCTAAAAACCAACAAAATAGCTGTCCTTCGACAAGCTCAGGATGACACCAGTTTTTGTGGTTTCTATTAAGTTAATGACATTGGGATCCCGGGGTGATTAAATAGCATAGTCGGAGGTCGGAAAGCACATATTTACAGATCAAACAGAGCATCAGTCTGCCATAATTTAACACAATGAAAAAAACTATAATCTGTCTGTTGCTCGCCACGCTAACTTGCAGCGTCTTTGCGCAAAGTGATGAATATAGCCAAACTAAGCTGCGTATTGTAGACTCTTATTTTACCTACCTGTCTTCTACTATGCAAAACAACCAAAACGAACTCGTAGAAATAAAGAAAGAAATACCTTCTATTGTGTTGGATATTCGATATGCCACAAACAATAATTTTATGCAACAGGTAATGTACAACCAGGCAAGAGCCTTCGCTCGCCGCCCGGTTGTGGAAGCGCTTAAAAAAGTGCAGACCATTTTGCGTGCGCGAGGTTTAGGTTTAAAGATTTACGATGGTTACAGGCCTTATGCCGTCACAGTAGATTTTTATAAGAAAGCTAGCGATAAAAACTTTGTCGCAAATCCTGCAAAAGGCTCTAAACACAATAGAGGTTGTGCGATAGATTGTACATTGATCGATTTAAAAACAGGAAAAGAGTTGGAAATGCCCACGCCGTACGATAGCTTTTCTAAAGCAGCAGCGGCAGGTTACCCAGCTGTTTCGGCTGTGGCAAGAACAAATAGAGATTTGTTGATTTTTATTATGAGAAAAAACCAAATGAACGTGCTGAGCAACGAATGGTGGCACTATGATTTTGTAAGTTGGCGCAACTTCGATTTGATGGATATTCCTTTTGAGAAATTGTAGTCTTTTATGAAGCGCCTCTTAACCTTCCTTTCGAGAGCGTTTATCGGAGGTGGTATGTATGGCAGATGCTGAAATAAATTCGGTATGACAGTTTTGGTTTTGCGCCCACCCACCTAGGCACATTAATTCCTACTCCCCGCGTACCTAAACCCGGACGAAGTGGAATATTTTGAAATTAAATTTATTGATTCAAATGCCCCTTCACGGCTTGCGGTTAATCTCCATCAACTATCGTTTTAAAAAAAGCAAACTGCTGTTTTATAGATTTCTTCCAATAAGTTGCATTGTGGCTTCCGGGCTGCTGAGTATAAGTGGCATTTATTTTTAAACTGTCGCACTTTTTCTTAAGGTTGTTGTTGGCATGGTAGAAGAAGTCGCTATTTCCATCGTCGAAGATAATTTGTTTTTTACTTCCCTTCAATTTATCTATGTTTCCAATTACAGAATATTGCAACCAAATATCACTGTCATGACTTGGGTTGCCCAACAAATCTGGTACGCCAAATTGGCCAATTGGATCTGTTAAATCTACACCTCCGCTGGTACTGCCGGCACTTTTAAATAATTCTGGATGCTTTAAAAAGAGATACAAAGCGCCATGGCCGCCCATGCTAAGGCCTGTAATAAAAACATTAGAAGTATCTACCGGGAAATCTGTTTTTATTTTTGGCATCAATTCATCGAAGAAAAAACTTTCATATTGCCAATCTTTCTTTGCCGGGCTATTGATGTACCAACTGTTGAACAATCCATCTGGACAAACCAAAATATAACCAAAATCATCGGCATATTTTTGTGCATCCATAATGCTGTTCCATTGTTTATAATTTGCGCTGAAACCATGAAGCAGGAAAACCGTTGGCAAAGTTTTGTGCTTCGACATGTTATGCGGGGTAAATACCCAAACGGTATCGGTGCGGGGCAGATTTTTAGAGTTAAAAACCAACTGCTTTTGGGCAAAGGTAGAGAGATAGCAAAGTGTTGCAATTAATAAAAGAGAAAGGTGTTTCATGTTAAAAGTTATTGTGTATTAAGGTAATGGTTTTTACTATTTCGGCTCGTATGGCGCTGGTGGAATCTACAAAATTATTATTCATAAATGAAAACAAGTATGTTTTGCCCTTTTTAGTAATCACGTAGCCGCTCTGGTTATGTACACCCGTTAACGTGCCTGTTTTTGCAAAAACGAAAGGATTGTCCGTTTTTGGGTAGGCATACTTTATGGTGCCTGCTTTGCCGCCTGCGGGCAGCATGGCAAATAATTTTGATGGATTATTTACTTCCTTATAAATAAGCTCTAATATTTTTATTATGTCTCTAGGCGTAAACAAATTCATCCGAGAAAGGCCGCTGCCATCTACCCAGTTCGGCTTGTCTGGCAGGGTTTTCAAATAAGTGTTTAGTGCATAATCTATTGTCTTTTTGGTCTGTAAAGTATCGCTTATTTGGTTGCTGCAAAGCAGTATCAATTGTTCGGCAATAAAATTATCGCTAGGTAACAGCATCTCGGTTAATACAGCATCTCTATCTGCGCCAAGAATGGTTTTGGCATTCTTTGGCATTGGTATATTAACTAGCCCAACAAATGCATGCAAGGTGTCTGCTAGCAAGTTCAGCGTAGTCTGGCTATTTAGCGAGTATGGAATCCGCTCCTGGTAATTTGCCGCAGGCGCAGAATTGCTGTAGTGAAATTCGTTTTTGAGTAGATCTCTTTTTACAAAAAAGTTGTTACTGTTGGCGCTGTCTTTAATAAAACAGCTTGTAAAGGTTTTTGGCGAAATACTAAAAGAGCCCTCCGAATTGCCGGTTACTTGCACGGTATTGTCCATTATAGGCAACTCGCTAATTTCTGCTTGAAAGTAATCATTATAATCATCCCAAGCCCAGCCAGGGCCAAATTTATTGCCCACGTATCTGCCGGGCGAAAAAAATAGCTTCTTATTACTGGCTTTTAAAAAGTTTAGGGCGCTTCGGTCTTTCAGTTCTGTTTGGAGGAAAGAAGGGTCTCCGGTGCCCCAAAAAATTAAGGAGTCATTTCTTTCTTCGTAACGTAAGGCAGCAATTTTTTGCGGCAGCATTTTTAGCACAGTGTAAAATGTAAATAGCTTTGTGTTAGAGGCCGGCACAAAATATTTACTGGCATCTTTCTCAAAAATCATTTTTTCATCCTGTAAATCGTATAGAGCAAAGCCAAAAGCCGTGTTCTTTAAAACTGCTGAGGTTTTAAATTCCTTTGAGAGTTTGTGCGAGATTTTTTTATTTATCCCACAGCTGGCTCCTAGAAAAATAAATAGGCAAAGAAAATATAAGGTTGCTTTTTTCTGAGATTTTGGGGACATTTTTTGGCATTCGTTAAAATCTGAACTAAATTGCTAAATTTAATTTAATGTTGGCCAAATACAAAACTATTGCAATTAAAATCATTCAAAATGTACAATTTTGTCTGTGCAGTTTATTGCTCGTTTTTGCGACCGCCAATGCTCAACAATTTCGACTGCCAGAAAACAGGCATCGCCAATCAATCACCTTTAAAAGTATAAAAAACCTAATTGTGGTGCCAGTATTGGTAAATGGCAAAGGTCCCTATGATTTTATTTTGGATACTGGCGTAGGCCCTATGATTATCACAGATCCAAGTATTTTAGATTCCTTAGATTTCCATGCACTTAAAAAAGTTACCGTTTCGGGCTTAGGCACAGATACCTTGGTGGCTTATGTTTCTCAAAGCATTAATGCGCAGATTGGAAGGGCAAAAATAAGCCGCATTCCTACCGCTATTTTAAATGACGACCTTTTTAACCTATCGGGATATTTAGGCAAGAAAATTTATGGAATAATAGGTTTTTCATTCTTTAACAGTTTTGTGGTAGATATTCGGTATAGTCAAAACAGACTAATTATATATCAGCACGATGCAAAAATAAAGCTTCGCGGCAAACGGATTCCGCTGCAAATTTACAATCAGCGGCCTTACGTGTCTGCTGAGGTTGCTGTATCTGATGGTGTTAAGGTAATGGCAAAATTCTTGGTGGATACTGGCGCAAGCCACTCCTTATCTATGGAGACGTTGGGTGATGGAGGCTTTCCAATACCTCAAAAAAAAATAGCCGCTAATCTTGGCATGAGCTTAAGTGGTAGAATAAAAGGCTATGTGGGTAGAATTGCCAGCTTTAATTTTGGTGGCCATGTATTTAAAAATATTGTGGCCGGCTTCCCAAATTATAAAACAATTATTAAAAAAATTGCAGATAGTAAGCGTAATGGTACCCTTGGAGCCGAATTGCTAAAGAGGTTTGACGTGCAATTTGATTATGCAAACAGCGCGGTCTATTTAAAGCTCAACAGCTACGCAAAGAAGCCCTTCAACTATGATAAAGTGGGCGCAGTATTGTATTTGGATCTAGAAAAAGTAAAACGTTATATGATAGCCGAGGTAGACGAAGATTCGCCTGCAGATAAAGGTGGTCTGTTAGCTGGTGATGAAATTTTAGCCATAAATTTTAGCGACGTGAATAAATATTCTCTTGATGAACTGGCTGAAATGTTCAAATCAAATCTTCAAAAAACAATCATCTTTGAGATAGCCAGAAATGGAAAGGTAATTTTCCGTTTCGTGCGCCCCGAAGATAGAATCTGACGCTATAAATAGCGGTAATTTTATGGTTACAAGGTCCAAAAATGGCAATATTCTTATATCTTTAAAGCAAACTAAATAAACTATTTACTTATTCGAATGAAATTTGACTTTAAAATTTTAGCGGCTGTCGTTCTGGCACTTTCCATATCCGGCTGTAAAACTATTTTCCATCACAAGAAATCGAACACTAAACCTGCAACAGCAGCGCAGGCAACTCCACCAAAAAAGCAAGAAGACATAAAGGCATATAAAGAGGTGGTAACCGATAAGGCAAAAACCATTAATGGCATGTTTAAAACCCATAAGGTTGATGATAAGTGGTATTTCGAAATTCCAGATAGTCTGTTAAACAGAGATATGTTGGTGGTAACTCGTTTATCAAAATCACCTACGGGGATTAATGTCGGAAATCAACAATATGGCGGCGAAGAGCTAAACGAACAAGTTTGGAAATGGGAGCGTAAGGGAAGGAAAATCTACATTCGTGTACCAAGTTTTTCTGTACGTGCAGATTCTACGAGTGACATGTATCAATCGGTTAAGAACTCGAACCTATCGCAAATTTTGGCCAGTTTCGACATTAAGGCTTACAATAAAGACACCACAGCAATTGTAATAGATGTTACCGATTTTTACAATGGCGATATAATGGCCATCGGCGCAACTGATGCATTAAGAAAAGCCTACAAAATCCAAACTTATGATGCTGGCCGATCCTATGTTGATACCATTAAAACATATCCAATCAACATTGAGGTAAAGACAGAAAAAACGTATAAGGCACAAGATTCACCGACTGATGCAAGCAACGGTGCGGTAACATTTGAGTTTAATACTTCTATGTTGTTGTTGCCAAGAACACCCGTAAAAGCAAGGTTAATGGATAAAAGGGTTGGCTATTTTGGCCAATCTCAAATAGATTATGGAACGAATGCTCAAAAAGCAGAACGTACCGCATATATTCATCGTTGGAACTTAGTACCTAAAGATACAGCCGCCTATCTTCGTGGAGAACTGGTAGAACCAGTAAAACCCATTGTTATTTATATAGATCCGGCAACACCAAAAAAATGGGTACCTTATTTAATTGCAGGTATAAATGACTGGAATGTAGCTTTCGAGGCCGCAGGATTTAAAAATGCCATTATGGGCAAGGCTGCACCAACCAAAGCAGAAGATTCTGAATTTAGCGTAGACGATTCTCGCTACTCGGTGTTGAGGTATTTTGCCTCAGACATTGCAAATGCGTACGGCCCCCACATCAGCGACCCGCGTACTGGCCAAATTTTAGAAACGCATATTGGCTGGTACCACAATGTGATGGACTTATTGCGCAATTGGTATTTCGTACAAACCGCTGCCGTAAATCCGGCAGCTCGTAAAGCGCAGTTTACCGATACAGAAATGGGCGAACTGATTAGATTTGTGTCTTCGCACGAGATTGGCCACACGCTCGGCCTACCACATAACTTTGGCTCAAGCTATGCTTATCCTGTAGATTCTTTACGTTCTAAAACTTTTACAGATAAACATGGAACGGCACCTTCTATTATGGATTATGCCCGTTTTAATTACATTGCTCAGCCTGGCGATGGTGTAACCAAATTACATCCAGAAATAGGAGAGTACGATAAGTGGGCCATTAAATGGGGCTATAGTTGGTTTCCAGGCAATAAATCTCCACAGCAAGAGCGAGCTATCTTAGATAAATGGACGTTAAAGAATGCTGGCAATCCACTTTATTTCTATGGTAGACAGGGTACGAGTTTAGATCCGCGTTTGCAAAGCGAAGATTTGGGCGATAACGCCATGAAAGCAAGTACTTATGGCATAGCAAACCTAAAACGCATTTTGCCAAATGTAGAAAAATGGACGTATAGACAAGGGAAAGATTACAGCGACCTAAAGGAAATTTACAATGAAGTGGTTACCCAATTTAATCGGTACATGGGGCATGTAGCAACCAACGTGGGTGGCATGAGCGAAAACTTTAAAACTTACGAACAAAGCGGGCCAGTATATGCCTACCTGCCTAAAGCCACCCAACAAGGTGCGGTGTCGTTTTTTAATAAGAATCTTTTTGTAACTCCACTTTGGTTAATAAATACCGAAGAGTTGGGCAAATTTGATAATGGAACGCTTTTGAACAGAGTTAAGGGTGTGCAGACTGGTACATTGGGAGCTTTACTGTCTCCCACTCGAATTGCTCGTTTGCTAGATAACCAAACCAAGAACGGCACATCAGAAGCCTACACTTTAACAGATATGTTTGCCGATTTGAAATCTTCCGTCTTCTCTTCTGGAAGACCAGATGCCTTTAAAAGAAACTTACAACGGGCTTATGTAGAAGATTTGGGTGATTTAATGACCAAGGATCTTAATCTTCCGGGAGGCTTATCTTCGGATGCCGCAGCTGGTTATGGATATACTCCGATTAATGTTGGCCTTTCTGACATAAGACCAATAGTGAGAATGGAATTGAAAAACTTACTGAGAACCACAAAATCAAGAGCAAATGCCGGTGATGTCATTTCTAAGGCTCATTATGATGATTTAAGCAGTAGAATTAAAGATATTTTAGATCCTAAAAAGTAAACGACAGCTTAGTATTTAAAACGAGGTAATTCTGTATAGTTTTACCTCGTTTTTTACGCACTATAATTCCAAATTATAGAAAGTTTTTTTTGTTTCCTTGATGGCTTAGCTGAAAGTATTGGTTCTTTGCACAACAAATAAAGAGGATATAAAAGGCTTTGGCGAAAATGGGGCCTGCAATAACCAACGTAAAGTCGGCGCTGTATTATTGATAAAAAGAAAATAGGAGGTCAGAGGTGGGCGATAGGATAATATTGAAATTTTTATACGTTCCAAAACAAAATTTTATTGTTTAATTTGCAAAACATCAAAAACACCTATGTTCCGTTATTACCTATTCTTTTTGTTTGGATTGCTACTTTTTACCGCTTGCAACAACACCAAAACTAACGACGCATCGCTCAGAGAATTTACCTTTGCGCCTGTTAAGGGCATTCGATACACAGAAGTTAAGCGTAGGTTTAGTTCAGGGCTCTCTTTTAATCCAGAGGGTTTTATGCAAAAGCCATCATGGATTATAGAAGTTGCCGCCGAAGACACCATGTTGGCCTGGAGCCCGCAAAAGCAAATGATGCAGCGTTTCTATATGCAGTATGATCACGGAGATGTGTACAATTTTGCCGCAGAGTTTTTTAAAGTGCAACACGTAAGTAAAGATAGCATGGTGTTTAGGCGAGTAGAGGTAGAAGGGAGGAAGATTGTAAATGGCATAGCATCTGATGTAAACATGACATTTTATGCCCAAAACTACATCAAAAACAAACTAAAAACAACTGTAACAGCATTGCAAAAACCTAGTAAAGAAGATACTGCTTTCGTTAAACGAAGGGCTGCAACAGTAAACAAGAGCCTAGACAGTGCTTTTGCAGCAACCACCCCTGTAAAATTTATAGCAAAGAATAAAACCGTTAGCGTAGAAAAAATAAGTACCGTAGATCCTTTGCAGAAACGTACAGAAGCGTACGATTATATGTTTCCGCAATATGAAATTAAGATAGACAAAGCTTACAAAGACTTTTATTATCTCTGCAATGCAATAGTAGATTTTAAAGGGCATATACATATTGAAAACGTTGTAGGCGTGTTGCCAGAGAATGCCGAGAATAAGAAAAAGGTGGTGCAAGCTATTGCAGATATTTACCTATACAGTTTTTTTACGGTGCAGCCAGGAACCACGTTGGGTATACCACATAATTCGCAAATAACGTTTGGTATCACTGGAAAAGCAGCTAAAAAGCCTTAATAGTCTGTTGGTTAACTTTTATGTGGATTGTTAAAAAATGTTAAATGTTTTTTTGTTTTAATGAATATATCACTTATCTTGCAAGCTTAATCTAACACTAAATACAATGCAAGAGGGTACAGTAAAATTTTTCAACGTAACAAAAGGTTTTGGTTTCATCGTTCCATCTAACGGCGACGCAGAAATTTTTGTTCATTCAACGGGTTTAATCGATGAGATCCGTGAAAACGACAAAGTGCAATATGAAGTTGCCAACGGAAAAAAAGGCTTAAATGCCGTTAATGTGAAAGTAATTTAATTTATTATCATATTTAAAAGACAGCCTGCAAATTAACTTTGCAGGCTTTTTTTGTGGTAAAGAATTTGAAAACCAAAATCACAGGTCAGTAATCCTAACTCGACATTCTAAAAGTTAAAAGCAATAGTTAAGCAGTGGTCTCCTTTGTAGAATCCTCAACAAACTAAACAAGTCTATTTATATTTTTCTGATTGATGTTGCAGCAGAGTTCAAGCTCCCATCTTTGTTTTTGATGATAGGACACGTTAATTTAACAGTTTCGTTTTGAGCGATGTGAAAAATCTCATAAATAGGAAATAGATCCTGTGAGCAGATCTTGCTTGTGAGGCGTTTCGTACCTCAACGCAACGACTGGTTTCCTTAAGTTATAATCATTTAAAGCCTTTCTCCAACACTCTTAATAATCGCAACTGTTAATCTGCTTACACACGCCAATTTTCCGCGATTGTTATAAATTTTAATATCCCAAACATGTGTTTTTGCACCTAAGTGTATTTTGGTGCAAACGCCCTTTACCAAACCACCTTTTACTGGCCGCAAGTGGTTTGCATTTACCTCTAACCCAACAGGAACATATTTTTCTGGATCGATACACATAAAAGAGGCAACGCTGCCAATCGACTCTGCCAAAACCACCGAAGCACCGCCGTGCAAAATGCCCGCAGGTTGGTGCGTCCGTTCATCAACTGGCATGGTGGCAGTTAAAGAGTCAGCGCCAATTTCTGTAAACACAATATCTAAAAGGCCGCCAATATGATTTTTTGGTTTGCCATTTAATTCTTCTACCGTAAACTGTTTAAACCACATGGTAAAGTTCTTTTAAAATTTGTACGTGATGCGCTATATGCCCTGCAATTACAAACAGCAAAGCCCTTACGGTTATCTCTTTACCAGATGCAATTCCTTTTCTATTTAATTCCTCCTCGTTCAACGACTCAAAAAGGTATAGATTCGCTTTGCGCAAAGCGATGAATTCTTCTGTTAGGTTTTTAAAATCTCTATTTGCAAAATCAGCGTTCGCTACATACGCATCTTCATCAAAACCAGTCAAAGGCTGTTGCTCGTTTCTAGCAAAACTCATTAACCTATAGGTTAATATTCTGTCTGTATCTATCAAATGCCCAAGTAATTCTTTTACTGTCCATTTGCCCGCTGCGTAAGCAAAATTCTCCTTGTCTTTATTGTTTAGTAACAATTTCGGGAGCGAAGTAATCTGTTGGGTCAATTTCTCAAAAATATCGTCTTTAACTTTGCTAATGTAGTTTTCGCCCCAAGCTGGGTATTCGTTAGGCTGTGGTCGGTTCATAAGTTAGGCTGCTTTTTAATATGATTCTAAATGTTGTTCCTTTTCCAATTTCAGAGTCTTTTACAAAAATCTCTCCGCTGTGATAGTTTTCGACAATGCGCCTTGTAAGCGAAAGACCAAGTCCCCAGCCTCTTTTTCGAGTGGTAAATCCAGGCTGAAAAACAGCATCGAATTTCGATCTGGGTATGCCACGACCGCTATCGGTAACGTCTATAAAAACTTGTTCTTTTGCTAGGTTCTCAATAATATTTACTGAAATGGTACCAGCGTTATCTATGGCATTCGCCGCATTTTTTAACAAATTTTCTGTCACCCAATCAAATAACGGTACGTTTAGCAGGGCCCTAACCTGTTCGTCTCCAGTAATAGAAAATACAACCTTATCAGAAGTGCGCAGTCTAAAGTAGGCAATAAAATTAGCCACAACTGTAAAAACCACATGGTCTTCTAAAATAGGTTTCGACCCAATTTTAGAGAATCTATCTGCAATAACCTCCAAACGCTTAATGTCATTTTCCATCTCGGCAATTAATGGGTCATCTTCCGCGTCGAACTTCGATTTCATTAGCTCAACCCAAGCCATTAGAGAAGATATTGGCGTACCCAACTGATGAGCGGTTTCTTTCGCCAAACCAACCCAAACCTGATCTTGTTCATCTTTTCTTGCCGAGCTAAATGCAGTATATGCAGTTAATAGGAATAAGAAAATTACCCCCATTTGGATGTATGGAAAAAACCTCAACTGCGTTAAAATAAAAGAGTCTTTATAATAGGCATTGTATTTATCGCCCAAAATGGCAACCGTTACCGGCGGATGTTGCCTCTTCATTATCGCCAGTTGGCGTACAAAATATAAACTATCGTAAGTTAGTTTTGTATTGTCGGCATACATGGTTTTTGTGCTATCTAAACCTGTAGAAGAGGTAATTCTGCCGGTAGTATCTGTTAGAATGACTGGCATTTTCATGTTTTCTCGCACGGCCTCCATAATGCCGGTGTAATTGTCGTTGTCCATCAAAAACATAGAGCGTTCGGTAACTTTAAGCCAAAGTTGAAATTGTGTTGCTTCTTCTCGCTCCATTTTTTTTACAAATGAATCTGTATAAAAAATAGAGGCAATGCCAATTAATATAGCGAATATGAGGAGGAGAAACTTCCAGCGTCGTTTTTTCTGATATGGATTCATGCTTATGAAGGCAAATTACAATAAGAAAACGAAAAAAACATAAAAAACATATCTTTGTGGCTCCTGCCGTTTTTAGGTGGGGCGATTAACTTTCGATGCACCAAATGTATGGAGCCGAAAGCGCAACATTCCCAATTATGGAAAAAAAAGTAAGAGTAAGATTTGCCCCGAGCCCAACAGGCGGCCTACATTTGGGCGGTGTACGTACCGCATTGTTTAATTATCTGTTCGCTAAGAAGCACAACGGAACATTTGTTTTAAGAATAGAAGACACAGACCAAAGTAGATTTGTAGAAGGTGCAGAAGAATATATAGAAGATTGTTTAAACTGGTGTGGTATAATGCCTGATGAGAGTTCGGGCAACCCTGGTAATTTTGGGCCATATAGGCAAAGCGAGCGCAAAAGCTCCTACAAAAAATTTGCAGAACAATTGGTAACTGATGGCTATGCCTATTATGCTTTCGATACTCCAGAAGAGTTGGACGCAAAAAGAAAAGAGATTCCTAATTTTCAGTATGGCCAGACAACGCGCATGCACATGCGTAATTCGCTTTCGTTAAGTCATGACGAGGTTGCAGAGCTCTTAGAAAATGAAATTCCCCATGTAATCAGGATAAAAGTGCCCGAAGATGAAAATGTTTCTTTTAAAGATTTGATCCGTGGAGATGTTGCGTTCGAAACTAGTGGCGTTGATGATAAGGTATTGCTAAAAGCTGATGGTATGCCTACTTACCATTTGGCCGTGGTGGTAGACGATAAAGCGATGGAAATTACCCATATTTTTAGAGGAGAAGAATGGCTGCCATCTGCACCTGTCCATATATTGCTTTGGAAATATTTGGGTTGGGAAAACATTATGCCGCAGTGGGCACACTTGCCGCTTATTTTAAAGCCAGATGGTAATGGAAAGCTAAGCAAACGCGATGGCGATAGACTTGGTTTTCCGGTGTACGCCATGAACTGGACCGACCCTAAAACTGGAGATGTGACTACTGGATTTAAAGAATTGGGCTTTTTGCCCGAGGCTTTTGTTAATATGCTGGCCATGTTAGGCTGGAACGACGGCACAGAACAAGAATTATTTGGTTTGGCAGAACTCGAAGAAAAATTTTCTTTAGAAAGGATAAGCAAGGCAGGCGCAAAGTTCGATTTTGAAAAAGCCAAATGGTTTAACCACGAATGGATTAAAGTTACACCGGCAGCCGAACTTTGTCGAATGGTTAAAGTTGAGTTACAGAAAGAAAACATTGAGGTAGAAAATGATAAATATCTTATCCACGTTTTAGAGATGATAAAAGACAGGTGTTTCTTGTTGCCAGATTTTATTGCACAATCTGCCTACTTTTTCGATTTGCCAAAAGCGTATGATGATGCTGCTATAAAAGCCAAATGGACACCAGAAAAAGCCGCTTTTTTTGAGGTATATGCAGAAAACTTGGATTTAACGAGTGCCGAAATAGCCGAAATAGCTTTTAAAGCATTAGCAGAAAAGCATGGTTTTAAGGCAGGCGAATTAATGCTCCCTTTTAGAATTATGCTGGTAGGAGGGAAATTTGGTCCAGGTGTTTTTGATATAGCTGTAACGTTGGGGGTAGAGAAAACCCAGTTAAGGATAGAAAAAGCGATACAAGCTTTTAATGCTTAGCGTACGTGTAAACGAATTGTTTTATATGTTTGGTAGGCCCTAGAATTGCTGCCTAAATCTTATTTTACCATTAAATGGAAGTACTTAGGCGCCTGTTTTATGGAATGAATTCGTCTTTTTTAAAAGCATAACCAAATTTTTTATAAGGGTTAAAATTTTTATTTTATCTTCGATAAACCATAATAACACAAACCATGCAAATTTTTGGAAAGGGAAGTGAAAACATAGAAGACAGCAGGGGCAGCAGCGGCGGTCGCGGTGGAAAAACTATTCTCGGCGGAGGCATTGGGCTTCTGGTAATTGTTGTTGGCCTCTTTTTTGGTAAGGACCTTACTGGCTTGGTTTCTCAAATGCCAGATGGTGGACAAAATGTAGAAGTGAAAAAGGGAATTCCGAAAGACCCCGACGGCATTAGGATAAGCCAGATATTAGCCACCACCGATTCAGTTTGGACGGTTGAGTTTGAAAAAATGGGCAAAACTTACCAAAGGCCAACGCTACGAATGTTTGACGATGCCGTGCAAACTGGTTGCGGAAACGCAAGCTCTGGCGTTGGGCCATTTTATTGCCCTGCCGACGAACATGTTTATATAGATTTATCTTTTTATAAAGAATTGAAAGACCGCTTTGGTGCAGCTGGAGATTTTGCGCAAGCCTATGTAATTGCGCATGAAGTTGGTCATCATGTGCAAAACTTACTGGGCATTTCTGAAAAGTTGGACAAAGAGCGCGGTCGATTAAGCGAGACAGCATACAACAAATTATCAGTTAAGTTAGAGCTACAGGCAGATTTTTTTGCAGGAATTTGGGCACATGACATTAAAAATGGCAGTAACGTTATATTAGACCCAGGCGATATAGAGGAAGCTTTAACTGCCGCGAACGCCATTGGTGATGACAAATTGCAGAAACAGGCAACAGGAGAAGTCCATCCAGATTCGTTTACGCATGGGACTTCTAAACAACGTGTGTATTGGTTTAAAAAAGGGTACGAAACCGGCGATTTTAGCCAAGGCGATACTTTTAATGCTAGCGATTTATAAAAAGGCAAAACATTTGCTCAATTTGCGCTGTTAACTTTAGCATTTGAGTTCGTAGCTCCAAATTTTTAGATTGCCGAATCAACATTTACATCCACCAAAAAAAGAATGATTTTACTAGTTGATGATTTGCCCGAAAATTTAATTTCGTTGCAAAGAGTGCTTCAAGCCCATAATTTTGAAGTTGATACAGCCTCATCGGGTGAAGAAGCCTTAAAGAAAGTTTTAAAAAAAAGCTACGTATTAATTATTTTAGATGTACAAATGCCAGAGATGGATGGCTTTGAAGTTGCCGAGGCCATTTCTGGATTTAGCAAATCTAAAGATACCGCTATCATTTTTCTTTCGGCGGCAAACACAGAATCTCAATTTATAACCAAAGGCTACCACAGTGGTGGGTTAGATTACATCACCAAGCCGGTAGACGTAAACATTCTACTCTTAAAAATAAAGACCTTTTATCGTATTTATGAGCAAAACAGAAAGCTCAATGAAATGCAGGAAAGATTATTGGCCGAAATTGAAACTAGAAAAGAGGCCGAACATAAAAAAGACGAATTCATCAGCATTGCTAGCCATGAGTTAAAAACTCCTTTAACAAGCGTTAAGGGATATATTCAATTGTTGCAACGCAGTTTAAACAAGGGAGATACAAGCACAGCTATAAGTCATTTAAATAAAGCAAACACCCAGCTACAAAAACTTAACGAGCTTATTGTTGATTTGCTGGACATTTCTAAAATAGAGAGCGGCAAACTTAAGTTTAACATGCAGTATTTTCCTGCCAATAATGTGGTAGATAATGCCATAGAAATGATGCAAAGCGCCTATCCAAATTTTACCATTAATAAGATTGGCGATTGCCAAGAGTTGGTTTATGGAGATGAAGGTAGGCTTGAGCAAGTAGTTATCAATTTTATAACCAATGGAATTAAATATGCGCCAAATACCAATCAAATTAATGTTTCGATAGGCATAACCGAGGGTAAATTGCGGGTTTCGGTAAAAGATTATGGCATTGGCATACCAGAAGAAGAACAGGCCCACATCTTCGAAAAATTTTATAGAGTGGAAGAAAATAGTGCGCATTTTAATGGATTGGGCATAGGCTTGTATATCTGTTCTACGGTGATTGATAGGCACCAAGGAAGTATTGGCGTACACAGTTCACCTAGCCAAGGTTCCGAGTTTTATTTTGATATTCCGGTTGATACAAAAGATGTTGAGTCAGCAAACTTAGATTAAAATATTCTGATAAAAATTAATGAAAACAACTTTAAAAAATAATCTGCGCTTAGGGCTTGGGCTTTCCTTAATCATTCTTTTTATAAGTTCTTTGGCTTCGTACATCAGCATCAGCAATCTGATCAAAAGTACCGATCTGGTAAAGCATAGCGATGAAGTGATATTGGATATTCAGCACTCGCTCGCCAAAATGATAGATGCAGAAACTGCACAACGTGGTTACCTTCTAAATGGAAACAAAGTATTTTTACAACCCTACATTGGAGCCAGAGACAGCATAAATTTAATTTTAGCTAAAGTTGCGCACGACACCAAAGAAAACCCCGTTCAGCGCAATTACGTCGGGGCAATTAAATCTGTTTTTAATAAGCGATTAGATGTTCTTAAAATAGCTATTGATTTAAAGGCTGCCGGAAAAAAGATAGACGAAGCCACCCTTTTACAAGGGAAAGAATACATGGATGAGGGCAGGCAGTTAGTGGCCAAAATGAGCGCAGAAGAGAGACGCCTGTTAGACGTAAGGACTTTAGAGTTAAATAAGCTAACAACCTACACCCCGATCCTAATTGTTATCGCTTCGCTTTTAGCGATCATCATTACATTGTTTTTTTATCGTAGGGTATCGGTTGATTTTGACGATAGAGTTAGGTTACTTGGAGAAATTGAAGGTCAAAAGTCAGAAATGGAGAATCGCCTAATTGCCATTAAAGACATCGCCTACCAAATATCAAAAGGAGATTATGAGATGAGTTTGGACAGCCGAACCCAAGATGATATTGGCGAGCTTTCTGGTTCTCTAAATAAGATGGCTAAAGCACTTAAACTTTCTTTTAATACCCTAACAGAAAAGGAATGGATGCAGGCTGGAGTGGCAGGGTTAAATGTGAGAATGGTTGGAGAAAAAAATGTTTTCGACCTAGCAGAAGATATTATTCATTTTTTGGCTACCTATACAAACGCTCAAATTGGTGTTTTGTATGTTTTTAAAGGAGACGGCTTGTTGCATTTAAAAGGGCAATATGCCGCTTTGTCTAAAAAACTTCCAGAAACCTTAGAAATTGGAGAGGGTTTAGTTGGTCAGGCGGTAAAAACAGGCGAGGTAATTTTGGTAAAAGATGTTCCACAGAATGAGTTTACCATCAGCTACTCTACAGGAGCAATTAGACCCGCAGAAATTATTGTTGTTCCGATTATAAGAAATGAAATTTCGGTGGGCGGCATCCAGCTTGGAACCACAGGCTCTTTCACTAGCATGGAGGTAGAGCTTTTAAAATCTGTAATGTCTGATGTTGGCACCGCACTTATTGGCGCTCAAAACAGGCAACATTTACAGTCTCTGCTAGAGGAAACCCAAGCGCAAGCGGAAGAGTTGCAAGTGCAGCATGGCGAGCTAGAAGGAATGAATGCCGAATTGGAGGCTCAAACGCAAAAACTTCAGGCATCAGAAGAGGAGTTGAAAGTGCAGCAAGAGGAATTGTTGCAGGCCAATCAAGAATTAGAAGAACGCTCAAGTCTTTTGGAAGAAAGAAATGAAATGATTAATGAGCGCAATATAGAAATTCAACATAAAGCAGAGGCATTAGAGGTAAGTACCAAGTATAAATCTGAGTTTATGGCAAACATGTCGCACGAGTTGCGCACGCCATTAAATTCTATCCTTTTGTTGTCCAGACTAATGTCTGAAAGTGAACAGATGGATAAGGAACATCAAGAGTTTGCCTCTGTAATCCAAAGTTCCGGTCAGGGGCTGTTAAGTTTAATAGATGAGATTTTAGATCTGTCGAAAATAGAAGCAGGCAAAATGGAGCTAGAAAAAGCAGATATCGCAATAGCAGAAATTGTTACCACGATGCGCGCTTTGTTTAAGCCAGTAGCCACCGAAAAGAAATTAGAATTCTTGATAGAAACCGGACCAGACGTTCCGAAAATGTTTAACAGCGACAGAATGCGGTTAGAACAGATTTTGAAAAATCTACTATCTAACGCAATTAAGTTCACGTCGAAGGGTTCTGTAAAACTTAAACTAGAAAAAAACCACGAGTTAAATGCCATGGTATTTACCGTATCCGATACAGGATTGGGCATTCCTGAAGAGAAGCAGGGCTTAATTTTCGAAGCTTTCCAACAAGCAGATGGCTCTACAAGGAGAAGGTTTGGCGGCACTGGGCTCGGACTTTCTATAAGCAGAGAACTTGCAAGACTTTTAGGTGGCTACATTGAATTGAGTAGCGAAGAGAATAACGGAAGTAACTTTAGCTTAATCCTCCCATTAGCCGACCATGTTGTTTTGGATAACAAAAAAGTAGCAACAGAAGAAATAAAGAAAGAGGTTGCCGAGCCAACGGTAAAACATTTAACCATAAGCACAATTCCACAAGACGTAGATGATGATAGAGACACCATTACAACAGATGATAAGGTTATTCTAATTGTTGAAGACGATACTGCTTTTGCAAAAACCCTATTAAAATTTGCTCGAGATAAAAATTACAAAGGTTTGGTTGCCGTTCGTGGCGATGTAGGAATAGAACTCGCCCAAACCTTTTTGCCAAAGGCAATTCTCTTAGATATTCAGCTGCCTATAAAAGATGGATGGCAAGTTATGGAAGAGTTGAAAGCCGATCCAAAAACACGCCCGATACCGGTGCACATTATGTCTTCTTTACATGTAAGAAGAGAAAGTTTGCTAAAAGGTGCCGTAGAATTTATTAATAAGCCCTTTGCCTTTGAGCACATGCAAGAAATTTTTAGCAAGTTAGAAAATGCATTAAGTGGAGCAGCCAAAAAGGTATTGATTGTAGAGGAAAACGAACAACATGCAAAAGCACTAAGCTATTATTTGAGCAACTTTAACATTCAGACTGAGTTGGTTAAAGATGTGCAAGAAAGTGTTAAAGCGCTGGGTAAACCCGATGTTAATTGCGTTATTTTAGACATGGGCGTGCCAGATAGGCTCGCTTATGAAATGTTGGAGGTAATCAAAAAAAATCCTGGGTTAGAGAATTTGCCAATCATTATATTTACGGGCAAGAATTTATCAAAGGGAGAAGAGAAAAGGATAAAGCAGTATGCAGACTCCATTGTTGTTAAAACCGCCCATTCTTACCAACGCATATTAGATGAGGCTGGTCTTTTTCTGCACCTTGTAGAAGAAAGAGGCAACGACAAAGTAGTTAAGTCTAAGAGATTTGGAGAATTGCAAGATGTTTTGACGGGTAAAACAGTTTTGATTGCGGATGACGATGTGAGGAATATTTTTTCTCTCTCTAAAATGCTCGAACAACATAAAATGCATGTACTTACCGCAATTGACGGGAAAGAGGCGCTTAAGCTATTAGAAGAAAATGTTGGAAAAGTAGATGTGGTATTAATGGATATGATGATGCCAGAAATGGACGGATACGAAACCACCAAGAAAATAAGAGAAAATCTAATGTATAAAAACTTACCCATTTTGGCCGTAACCGCAAAAGCCATGATGGGCGATAGAGAAAAATGCATTGCTGCAGGCGCTTCAGACTACATTAGCAAACCTGTAGATATGGACCAACTCAGTTCCCTTTTAAGGGTTTGGTTATACGAAAATCGTCCAAATATTAAACATTCTTAAACAAGTATGCCCAACAAACTCATTCTGATAATAGATGATGACCCCAGAAACATTTTTGCCCTAAAAGCTGTTCTTCAAGCAAAGGGTTTTTTATGTGTTTCTGCTTTGAGTGCGAGGGAAGGTTTCTCTTGCATTGCGCAAAATCCATCAGTAAAATTAGTGTTAATGGATATGATGATGCCAGAAATGGATGGTTATGAGGCCATTGCATTTATGAAGCGAAGTGCAGATATGCAAGATTTACCTGTTATTGCCGTAACCGCGCAGGCTATGGTTGGCGATAGAGAACGGTGTCTGCTAGCGGGCGCTTCTGGCTATTTGTCTAAACCCGTTAACGTAGATAATCTATTGATAGAAATTAAAAAATATTTAGGTTAAGTGATTGTAGAAGATGCCATTGATAATGAACATGTAAAAACATTATTAAATGATGTATTGGAAAATTATGGATATGATTTCTCTGGATACTCTCATGCATCTATAAAACGAAGAATAGCTCGGCTTTATTCTTTAGATAATTTTGTAAGTTTTGCAGAATTTAGATACACGATTAGATCTGATAAAGGGTATTTTAAGAGGTTTTTAGAGGAAATAACGGTAAATGTTACCGAAATGTTTCGGGATCCTGCTTTCTACAAATTGCTAAGAGAAGAGGTGTTGCCCACTCTTGGTACCTATCCTTTTATTAGAATTTGGGTGGCAGGCTGCTCTACCGGCGAAGAAGCTTATTCGCTTGCCATTGTTTTAAATGAATTAAATCTGCTCAAAAAATCTATCATTTACGCAACAGATATAAATCCCGCAGTGCTAGAAAGCGCGAAAGCGGCCATTTTCCCGCTTAAATACATCAAATCTTATTCAGAGAACTACCGCGAAGCCGGCGGACAGCGAGATTTTTCTAGCTATTATACAGCAAACTATTCGCTCGCAAAATTTGATCAGACCTTGGGCGAAAAAATGATTTTTTCTACACACAACTTGGTTTCAGATTATTCTTTTAACGAGTTTCAACTTATTCTCTGTAGAAATGTACTTATTTATTTTGATAAAGAACTTCAGCACAAAGTGTTTAATTTGTTCGATAATAGTTTGGAAAAATTAGGGTATCTTGCTTTGGGAAGTAAAGAGAGTTTAGATTTTTGGGAGAAGAGAAAGCATTATAATAGGATTAGTAAAGAAAAAATATGGCGCAAACTGTAGATACAACAAGTTGTAAAGCTATGGTTATTGGCGGCTCTGCCGGCAGTTTAAATGTACTACTTGAAGTGCTGCCACTGTTAAAAGCCGATATCGATTTCCCAATCCTTATTGTTGTGCACAGAAAACCTGGAAGCGAATCTATGCTGGTAGAGCTTTTGCAAAGCCGCACTTTGCTCTCAGTTAAAGAAGTAGAAGAAAAAAATTTTTTAAAAGGGGGCATCATTTATCTTGCCCCAGCAAACTACCATGTATTGATAGAAGAAGATAAAAGTTTTTCATTAGACTATTCTGAAAAAGTAAATTATTCACGCCCATCTATCGATGTTGCTTTTCAATCGGCAGCAGAAGTATATAAAGAAAAATTGGTCGGCATTTTACTTTCTGGATCTAACGCTGATGGAACGGAAGGATTAAAAAGAGTGGGCAAACTAGGTGGGACCGTGGTTATACAAAACCCAGATACCGCCATTATGCCCTATATGCCAGAAATTGCTATAAGCACTGTAAACCAGAGCTTAGTTATAGATGCAGATAAAATGGCTGATTACATAAACCTATTAAATAGATAATTTCTTCAAGCTTGAAAAGATAACGTATGGAAACTAAAAAAAGAGTCTTGGTTTTTGATGATGATAAAGATATTTTAGAAATCTGTACATACATTTTAGAAGAAGCCGGTTACGAAATTAAGACATCAGAAAATGCAAGAAATATAGAAGAGCAGGTTGGTTCTTTTATGCCCAACCTTATTTTTATGGATAACTGGTTGCCAGATTTAGGCGGCATTACCGCAACCCAAACCTTAAAAAACAACCCAACTTTAAAGAATATTCCTGTAATTTACTTTTCTGCCAATACCGATATCGAAAAGCTGGCCAATCAAGCTGGCGCAGACAGTTATCTGGCAAAACCTTTTGATATTACAGATTTAGAAGAAATCGTAAAAACTCATTTGATTTAGCTAGTAGGCGGTGAGCTGTATAAAAGTTAAGCAAAACTCATCTAAGCTAGAGCGTTTAAAGATAAAACATAAGAATGGGGCAGACAATCCCAACTTGTCGGCACTTTCCGGGCTTGGTAAGGCTTTTTCTTGATATTGGCTCCCTCTGCTGGGCTTCCCGCACGAGCGGGATCTTACTCACCAGCGCCCCGTTGCTGAAAGCCCCGCCTATGCAGGAAATTGATCTCGACTGGTCGGGACCCTAACCAGCTGAGCTAAAATCCCTGTCAAAGGTTCCGCTGCGATAATCCTTTCTAATAGCTTCTGGCTTTTTTGCTTCTTGATAAATCTTTCAATTCTTATCGCTTCGGCTTCTCTCTCACCACATGAAAAAACTGCTTTTAATATCCATGGGCGGTGTTTCGAGGTGTAAGTCGACATCTCTGAGTTGTTATGCTCCGTTAAACGCCTAACTGGGTTGTTTGTGTGCCCCACATAATACAAGGCAGAAGAAACTGAATACAAAATATATAGGTAGTACATATAGAATGCTTTTAAAAGCAATCCCGCACGTGCGGGATTGCCGGGCATGGTAAGGCTGTTTCTTAAAACCAAGAAAGCCTTACCGGGCATGGTAAGGCTTTATCTTGATATTGGCTCCCTCTGCTGGGCTCGAACCAGCGACCCTCTGATTAACAGTCAGATGCTCTAACCAGCTGAGCTAAGAAGGAGTGTTTATATTTTCAATCAATTATAAGCTCAAAATCCTTTGAACTTCCTTTTATTCCTCTGATTAATCCCGCACGTGCGGGACTCTAACCAGCTGAGCTAAGAAGGAGTGTTTAAGTGTTACCAACATTTCTGCAGATAATCTTTCCCAAAAACCATAATCAGTAAAGCAAAAGCTGCGTGTTATGTCCTTGTTTTTGGGAATGCAATATTAGGGCTTTTAAATTATTTATGCAATATTTGCGAAGAAATTTTTTTAAATATTTTTAGTAACTTATATATGAGCTTGATAATCATTGGTAGTGTGGCGTTCGATGCGATTGAAACCCCTTTTGGAAAAACAGATAAAATTGTGGGTGGGGCGGCTACTTACGCTAGTTTAGCTGCTTCTTACCTCAATAAAAGCACCAAAATCGTTGCCGTAGTGGGCGATGATTTTCCGCAAAGTGATATAGAAACATTTACAAAGCACGGAATCGATACCGAGGGATTGCAGATAAAAGAAGGCGAAAAGTCTTTTTTCTGGAGCGGAAAATACCGAAATGACATGAATAGCCGAGATACTTTGGTTACCGAACTGAACGTTTTGGAAAACTTTGATCCAATTATTCCAGAGAGCTACCAAGATTGCGAATACCTTTTATTGGGAAACCTTACTCCGCAGGTGCAACAAACTGTAATTAAGCGCTTAAAGAAAAGGCCAAAGCTAATTGTAATGGATACCATGAATTTTTGGATGGACATTATGATGGATGATTTGCTGGAAACCATTAAAATGGTAGATGTATTAACCATCAACGATGAGGAAGCGAGACAGTTGTCTGGAGAATATTCTTTGGTAAAGGCGGCAAAGAAAATCCTTGCCATGGGTCCAAAATATCTCATTATTAAAAAAGGCGAACACGGTGCGCTGCTCTTTAGCGGAGACGAGGTGTTTTCTGCACCTGCGTTGCCATTGGCCGAAGTATTTGACCCAACCGGTGCAGGAGACACTTTTGCAGGTGGATTTATCGGTTATATGGCAAAAGTTGAAACGATAGATTTTACAAGTATGAAAAATGCCATTATTTATGGCTCTGCCCTTGCATCTTTCTGCGTGGAAAAATTTGGAGCAGAAAGACTAATAAATTTGACCGACGAAGAAATTTCGGGAAGAATTGCTCAGTTTGTTAGGTTAAGCGCTTTCGATATAGCGCTGTAAAAGAGCATCGGGGAGATTTTAATTTCCCCGATGTTTGCACTAAAGTTTTCCAATCACCTTAAATTTTTCAAAAACTTCTTGGGTGTGTGGGGCATCTGCCAGCTCATCAGTTAAATCTTGGCCTGCCCAATGTTCGTAATGGTTTCCATCTCGCCACAGCCTGCTTTTGGTAACATCATAAATTAGCCCTTGGTAAGCCACCCAAATTTGTGGTTTGTCTTGTCCGTTTCTTAAAGCCAATTGTTGCAGGGTATAGCGTTGCAAATCCATTAATTTTTGGCTCGGCTTTTAAAAACTTCGTACAGGTAAATGTTCATCAGCAATAGCCCCATTAAATAAAAATGGTCTTCGAAAGGAATGCTTCCAAGCCTAATCCCAGTATTTTCTGCGTTGTTGTAAATTACAACTGGGATGGCTGTTAAAAATCCGTTAACCACGTAAAAAGGGATGAGTGCAATTAAGTACGCCCTATAGAATTTATACATAAATCTAAATTTATGATTTAAATATTCTACGTACCCCAACACCAGCAATAAGAAGCCGAAATTAATAACGGTGTACCAACGGTTGTATCCAAAAAATAAAAAAGCAATGCATAAGCCAAGTAGTAAATTGCTCAGAGCCAAGCTGTATTTTTGAAGATGATTTGCCGGAAAATAAGTATTTAAACATTGATAAATAAAGATGCAGGCGTAAGGAACCGTTAAAAAAAACATAATCTCTTCTAGCGGAAGCCCAAAAAATTTAATTCCGATGATGTAACCTGGATTAAAAGACCAAACATTCAGTTTCACAAAAAGTAAATCCCAGATTAAAAAGACAACTCCGGTAATTAAGATGGCGGGCAGTACAAATTTCCATTTGCTAACAAAATGCACTTTCTTATCGAACGAAAGTACGAGTGGAAAAAAAATAACCCCCAAATTGATAAGCAGATAAGTAAAGTTCATCTAGATAAATTTCTTTAAAATGTTAACTTCGTCAGCTGTACAGCGCTTGCTCTCAATCATAAACACGGCTATGTTTTTAATCAGTTTGTCACTTGCCGATTTAAAGTTTTCGTTTTGATAGTGCTTTAATATTTCTTTTCTGTCTCCCTCTAAATTTTTTCCAAAACCTAAAAAAGCTGGCGTATTGTATTCTATAGAAAAACGAATAAACCTAATCTCTAGATTGTTCTTGTCCATTTTAACAGCCTTTGCCAAGGTTTTTAACGAGCGACTGACATTGGTAACTTTGTTGTAAGGATTCCATGCGTGTTTGGCTTTCAAAGCTTGTAAGGCGCCAACATAGGCAACAATTAAGGGTGTTTTAAGCTTCAGCCCATTCAATCTATCATACAACGAATCGGTGATTTTGCCGCTTTCTACTGCCCTTACCAAATCAATCTTTACTTGCTCAATTTGCTTATCAGATAGCTGTGCCGATGCTCCGTTACAGACTAAAAGGAAAAGAAAAGCGGACAATATTATCTTTCGCATGTTAGCGCAAATATAAAGAAACAATCTAAATTGCTTCCGTATGTGAAACTAACTTTCTTGGGTTAGCAACGCAACTCTGTTTGGATTCGTCTTTTTTCAACGTTGCGTTTTATATGATTTTAGAAAGTTAAAAATGACACCCTGCTTAAACTAATTCACTATGAAACTTTTACCTTCGATTATCCGTTAATACAACACATGAGAGGTTTTCATTTTTCAGATTATGTACCCAGTAACGCCCCGAAAGGAGGTTTCGACGAACTGCTTAAATTGTTCAGCGAGCTGCTTAATTATACCGCTGGCGATGCAGGCGAAGCTTTAAGCTGGTTAAATGAGTTAGATAAACAGTATAAAATTACCAATAACGATTATGGGATAGGTAATTTTATAGACGATTTGAAAGATAAGGGCTATTTGAGTGAGGACAATAAGACTGGCCAAATAAAAATTACCGCCAAAACCGAGCAAACCATTAGAAGATCTGCACTCGAAGAAATTTTCGGGAAACTTAAAAAAAGTGGTAGAGGCAATCACAACAGCAATCAAAGTGGTATTGGCGAAGAAAAGAATGCCGATAGAAGAGAATATAATTTTGGCGATAGCTTGGATCAGATAGACATGACTGCTTCTATCCACAACGCCCAAATTAACCATGGCATTGGTAATTTTACGCTTACAGAACGGGATTTAGAGGTAGAGGAAAAGGATTTTAAAACGCTAACTTCTACCGTATTGATGATTGATATTTCTCACTCTATGATTTTGTATGGCGAAGATAGGATTACTCCAGCCAAAAAGGTAGCAATGGCTTTAGCAGAGCTGATAAAAACCAAATACCCGAAAGATACCCTAGACATTGTTGTTTTTGGCAACGATGCTTGGCCGATTTCTGTAAAAGACCTGCCTTATTTGCAGGTTGGACCGTACCACACAAATACTTATGCTGGTTTAGAGTTGGCTACAGATTTATTACGAAGGAGAAAAACCCATAACAAACAAATTTTTATGATTACCGATGGCAAGCCTACTTGTTTAAAAGAGGGTGGCAAGTATTATAAAAATAGCATGGGTTTAGATAGAAAGGTAATTAACAAAACCTTAAACATGGCTGCTCAATGCAAAAGGTTAAAAATTCCAATCACCACATTTATGATTGCTAAAGACCCATATCTACAGCAATTTGTAAGGCAGTTTACCGAGATTAATGGCGGCCGAGCATTTTACAGCTCGTTAACAGGTTTGGGAGAATATATATTTGAGGATTACATAAAAAATAGAAGAAGAACAGTTAAATAGATAAAAGAACAAAGAGCAAGGAACAAAGATAAAACGCCTTAAACAGGTTGTGCATAGTTACTAACACAACGCATCTTTAATCTTTGTTCCTTATTCCTTACTCCTAAAACACACATGCAAAACACCACATTAGGCCAATTAAAAAGTACTGGCTACCAGACTAGATCGGTAAAAGAAGAGCTTAGAGAAAATTTGATTAGCGTTTTAAAAGATAAAAAAGCAGAATTTCAAGGCATTATTGGGTATGACGAAACCGTTATTCCCGAGCTGCAAACTGCTATTTTATCTCGGCATAACATCTTGCTTCTGGGTTTACGCGGACAAGCAAAAACGCGTATTGCAAGATTAATGGTTAACTTGTTAGATGAATATGTGCCATATATTGTTGGTAGCGAAATTTTTGATGATCCTTTGAATCCAATTTCTTGGTTTGCAAAAAATGAAATAGCTACCAAAGGTGATGATACAGAAATTGCTTGGTTGCACCGCAGCGAGCGCTACACAGAAAAGTTGGCCACGCCAGATGTTACCGTTGCAGATTTAATTGGCGATGTAGACCCGATCAAAGCCGCCACATTAAAACTTACCTATAACGACGAACGGGTTATTCATTTTGGGTTGATACCGAGGGCACACAGAGGCATTTTTGTAATTAACGAACTGCCCGACTTGCAAGCCAGAATCCAAGTGGCGCTCTTTAATATGCTGCAAGAAAAAGACATTCAAATTCGTGGGTTTAAATTGCGTTTGCCGCTAGATATACAATTTGTTTTTACCGCAAATCCAGAAGATTATACCAATCGTGGAAGTATAGTAACCCCGCTTAAAGACCGGATTGAGAGCCAAATTCTTACCCATTACCCAAAAAGTGTAGAAATTTCTAGAAAAATTACTTTTCAGGAGGCTAGATTATCTGCCGATCAAAAAGCCAAAATAGAGGCAGATGGATTGATAAAAGATTTGATAGAACAAATTGCTTTCGAAGCGAGAAAGAGCGAATTTATCGACCAAAAATCTGGAGTTTCTGCACGGTTGACTATTTCTGCTTATGAAAATTTGATCAGTACCGCAGAGCGAAGAATGCTTATTGCAGGAGAAAAAAGCACTTTCGTTCGAATGGCAGACTTAGCAGGGATTATCCCTGCCATAACCGGGAAAATAGAATTGGTGTATGAAGGTGAGCTGGAAGGACCCGCACACGTGGCCTCTATCTTAATAGGCAAATCGATTAAGAGCATGTTTACACGCTTTTTCCCAGATCCCGAGAAGGCTAAGAAAAGCAAAACCGCCAACCCATACAACGAAATTACAGAATGGTTTACAGAAGGCAACAGCCTAGATCTGACGGATTCGCTGACCAACACACAATACAAAAAGGCTTTGATGGAAGTGCCTCATTTATATGATTTGGTAAAGAAGTTTCATCCAAAGTTGAGCGAAAACCAAACGTTGCTTTTAATGGAATTTGTATTGCACGGATTGGCAGAATACTCTCAATTAAATAAGAATTATGTAAGTGGTGGTTTCGGCTTTAGCGATATGTTTGGAAGTTTATTTAATGCAGAATTCAATAGCGAAGAAGACGAGGACGATTTTAGATAACTTATAACGATACTTTTTTAATGGGCTGAAACAAAATTCTGCCCATCTTTGTCCAACGAAAAACATTAACATGGGCCGATTACCCCTTATCATAGCTGCTTGTATTTTTATAACCGCTTTCGATTTTTACTTTTTTACCGCCATTATATCCGTTTTCAAAAAATGGAAACCACTTACCAAAACTATTTTTTCCATCGCATATTGGCTGTATAGTGCGCTGCTAATTATCGGTGTATTTTGTGGTATTTACCTTAATTTATTTTTAACGCTCAGGGCAATTGTTCTGGTTGCGTTCTTTTTAACGGTTGCTTGTAAGTTTGTTATGTTGCCTTTTCTCGTTGTTGATGACATTAGGAGAGGATGGATAAAATTACAGAGACGCCTTAGTAAAAAAAGCGTTCAAGAGGAATCGGAAATCAAATCACCATCGGCAATTGCAGAGCCTATATCGCGCTCATCGTTTTTGGGAAAGGCTGGGTTAATTACCGCGGCTGTGCCTCTTACATCCCTAAGTTGGGGGGTTATTTCTGGCGCTTATGATTATACAATCAGAAGAGTAGACCTTGTGTTGCCAAACCTGCCGGCTGCTTTTGATGGGATTACATTGGGTCAAATATCAGACATACACTCAGGCAGCTTTTATAACAAAACAGCGGTGAGAGGCGGCATAGAAATGCTGATGAAAGAAAAACCCGATTTCATTTTCTTTACGGGAGATTTGGTAAATAACTTAACAAAGGAAGTGCGCGATTATCAAGAAATGTTTTCAAAAGTAAAAGCTCCGTTGGGTGTTTTTTCTAGTTTGGGCAACCACGATTATGGCGATTATTATTACGGAGCTCAATCTTCTCCCGCAAAGGTAAAAAACCTGCAAGATATGGTTACCGTGCACAAGCAAATGGGCTATGAATTGCTGCGGAACGAAAACAGACGGCTAAAGGTAAATGGGGAAGAAATTGGCATTTTAGGCGTAGAGAATTGGGGAATGGGCCGTTTTCCGAAATATGGAAGGATGGAACCAACGGTTAAAAACACCGACGATTTGCCGGTTAAGTTGTTGTTAAGTCATGATCCGTCTCACTGGCGCGCACAAATTTTACCTCAATACCCGCAAATAGATGCCATGTTTAGCGGACATACCCACGGCATGCAGTTTGGTCTGCGGTTTAAAGAAATTCAATGGAGCCCAATCCAGTATATTTACAAAGAATGGGCTGGGCTGTATAAAGAGAAGCACCAACAGCTATACGTAAACGTAGGTTATGGTTTTCTTGGTTATCCGGGCAGGGTAGGGATTGTACCAGAAATAACAATTTTTACCTTAAAGCGGGCTTAAACTACAAAAAGCCGACTTAAATTTAGCAAGAACAATTGCGGTGGGCGCAATACTAACATCGTAATTATTTGGGCGCTTTTACCAGCTTTCCGCTGTATCTTTCTTTGGTGAAAAACCAAAAAAAGGATGCCGCTGCAATCTGGAGCGCTAGCAAGATGCCAAACAAGAAATGCTTTGAGTTACGGTATAGGCGCTCTATTCTAACTTTAAAGAGATTGCTTTACCGAAGAAGTCGGTAAAGGCAATGCCTCGTATACGACCGGTTTGGGTAATTTACGCCTTCTACCTTCCGGCCTTCAACCTTTCTTCGCTTTAGTCTTTCAGCCTTGGTCTCAACCTCAGCCTTCTCTAAGAACCCGCATCAAATTTATAACCAACGCCACGCACGGTTTGCAATAAATGCGGACTATCGGGGTTGTGTTCTATCTTTTTTCTAAGCCTAACAATGTGCATGTCTAACGTTCTGGTATTTACGTCAGAGTTGTAACCCCAAACCGCCAACATCAACTCATCTCTGCTAACCACTTTACCTGCATTACGTAAAAAATAAAGCAGAATCCTGTTTTCCAAAATGGTCAACTCTATCTTCTTGCCATTTTTAACCAAAGAGTGGATGTTTGGATGATGCTCCATATTCCCAAAGCGATGAATTTCGGTTACATCTTTGTTTACTACAAACTTTACCTTACTATCTAACATCGCCACCAAAACGCCCATGCTAAATGGTTTGGTTAAATAATCAGAGGCGCCAAAATTAAATGCATCAATTTTATCTACATCTTGGGCTTTTGCGGTAAGCATAATAATTAAATTTTCGAAACCTTTGCTTCTAACGCTTTCACAAACTTGGGCGCCCTGCTTACCGGGCAACATCCAATCTAACAACACAATGTCTGGTTGTTCTTCTAAAATAATGCGCTCTCCTTCTTCACCATCTTTTGCTTCTAAAACTAGGTAACCTTCTGTTTTTAAACGATGTGAAATTAAAAACCTTAAATTTTCATCGTCTTCAACAATTAGTACTTTAACTTCTTTTGTCATTGTTATTTGCTTTGTAGATCTTTTTGTAAACTCCAGTACTGTTTTCTAATTTACTTAGAATTATGCTAATAAATTAGCGGGTATATGGCAGCATAATCTTAAACTCTGTACCAACGCCCAGTTTGCTTTCAACTGTTATATCGCCTTGCATAAAATTTGCCAATTCTTTGCAAAACGCTAATCCAAGCCCAACACTTCCGGTTTGGTTGTATTCATTATGCACCCTAAAAAATTTTTTGAACACGTTTTGTAGTTCGCTTCGCGGGATACCTATTCCTCTGTCTCTAAAATAAAATATTAACAAACCTTTTTCTAAAACGGCGCTAATGTGCAGTTTTTTTTGCCCGGGCTTAGAATATTTGTATGCGTTTTCTACCAAATTATCGAAGAGGCTGCCTAGTAACACAGGATCTGTAATAAAGGTTTTAAAACCAACAACTTCATACTCAATTTCAAAATCGGCATGTTTTAGCTGATGCGCCTCTATGGTATCTTCTATAAAATCTTGTATGTTAACCTCGTCTTTATTAAGCCTAATAGATCGATTTTCTACTTGTGTAAAAGCCAATAACTTGTTAATTAGGCCGTTTAATTTATCTGCCTCTTCGTCTAAAATTTTTCCATAATGGCTAAGCTCCGAAGGAGTAAGCGAAGAACCGCTCTTAATATTGTTGCCTGCGATTTTTATTACACTAACTGGTGTTTTAAACTCGTGCGTTAAGTTGTTGACAAAATCATACTGCAGCTCGAATATTTTACTGTTTATGTGCAAGTTTCTATAAATTAAAAACGCAACAAGTAGCAGTACTCCATAAATAAGCAGCAGCACAATGGCTATAGGCAAGAAGTAAATTAAAACATCGTTTTTGATATGGGACTTGGAGGACGTGAAATAAAGCTTAAAATTAGAGAAAGCACCTGGCAAAGCAATCTCTGTATTGATGTTGGTTTCTAAATTGCTTATCGGGTCGTAGGTAATAGGAACAACTTTTACGGTTTCATATAGTTTTTTCCGAGTATTGATTATGTTGAGCAAATAGGGGTCTAGCTGAAATACCATCATATCTTGTTGGTAGATTGGAGATGGGTTCAGTTTTTTCCTGATCATCTTCTTGTAAACCTTAAGGTCTTCTAACCTCGGAATGTTTAGGTAGGTGATACGCGCGTCGTTTGGAGATATGAGTGAAAAATTGGTGAATAGATCTTCTTGGCTGGGCACTAACGAGGTATCTAATTGATCTACAAAAGTGACCAGTTTATACGCCATAAGGTTAAAATCATCGCCTATTTTAAACCTCCGAGTATTATCCAGCGAAAACAATTTAATAGAATCTGCCTTAACATTTTTATAAAACTGATAAATGGATTTTGGTCCAATGGAAAGTTTTTCTACATTCATTCCATCTTTTACCGGTGTGTTTTTTACTTCTGTATCGTAAAAAACCACTTTAGAAACAAAAGGATATTTCTTTAGCACGCCACCTACAAATTTTGCTGCAGTTGCAGAGTCTAGAAAACCGTTATAGTAAGAAATTTCTGGTAGCTTATTCTGAAAAAAATCGTTGTAAGGTTTTAGGCTTTCTTCGAGCACATTTATCTTTTCTGAGGCGAAATCATTCTCAATAGATTTTTTGCTGTATTTAAGAGCCAAAAACAACGAAACAATAAAAGCTATAGAAATTAAGACAAAGAAAATAATACCCAGTCTTAAGCTGTTCCGGTATCCGTTTTTCCCTTTTTCGGCCATTGCTATTTTAAGTTTTCATTTAGAAATACCTCTAAAGATTTGTACAATTCGGTTCTGGCTTTCTGTTTAACAATTGGGTTTTGCCCATCTTCTTTTTCTACATAGGTTACAGGCACGTCTCGTTTTTTAAGCTCTTTGATAAACTGTATGCCTTCTGCCACATTTACCTCTGGATCGTTGGGGTTTTGGGCAATAAATACAGGTCTTTCAAATTCATCTGCATGGAAAACAGGTGATGCCATCCGCAAGTTGTCTGAATCTGTAATGGGGTTGCCAATAACTTCGTAATACATTTGAAGATACGATTTAAAGTATGGCGGAATAGATTTTAAATAGCTAAATAAATTAATTACCCCAGAGTTAGACCCTCCGCAACGGTACAGTTTTGGGTTTTTATATAAGCAATTTAGTGCCAAATAGCCGCCAAGGCCATTACCGTAAATGGCAATACGATTTGGGTTAGCAATTTTTTGCGTAATTAACCACTTAACGCCGTCGTTAACATCGCTTTGTATCTTTCCATTCCATTCTTTAAAACCTGCAGAATAGAATGCTTTTCCATACCCAGAAGAACCTCTGTAGTTAATCTGTAAAACTGCATAGCCGCGATTGGCCAAAAACTGTACCTCGGCATTGTAGCCCCAACTACTTCTGCCCCTCGGTCCATCGTGCGGCAGCACCACAACTGGTAAATTGGTAACTCTTTCTTTTTTTGGTAATGTAAGGTAGCCATGTATCGTCAACCCATCGGCAGCCTTAAAACTGATGGGCTTCATTGCACTCATATTTTCCTCCTTGATAGATGGATTAATATCGGCAAGTTTTTTTAGGTTGTTATCGCTAGATGTATAGAGGTAATAAGAGCCCGGGTTTCTATCGGTAAATGTCCTAATTATAAAAACACGGTCATCGTCATCTTTATCTATAATCCTCCACTCAGTGCCGGGCAAAAGCTTATCTATTTTTGCATTTGCCAAGTGGGTACTATCATCAAGATAGAACTTTTCCTTTCGCCAAGTTTCGCAGGTTACAAACAAGATTTTCCCTTTTTTTTGCGAATATTTTGCGTTAATTACGTCTAAACTGTCGTTTGCAAAAAGCACGCTATCTTCTTTCCCGGTAGATAGATTTAACGTTACCAACGCATTCTTATCTCGGTTTACGTTAGAGATTGCGTAGATAACATTCGGTTGCTTTTCTGAAAATGCGATAGGCATTAAGTTGCTGTTGAAATTGTTGGTTGCCACCGATTTAAAAGGTTGACGTTCGTTTTCTCGAAACAGCAGCGTTTCGTTTACACCATCGCTGGCAATGGCCATTCTTAAAATGCCTTTGTTATCGGTCATCCAACGGGTAATATTGCCAGGATTTTTTGCCGCCATTTGCATTTTTCCGTCGCGCACATTTAACCGGTAAACATCAAAAACCGTAGAGTCTCTTTTGTTAGAAAGTACCACAATGTATTTGTTGTCTATCAATTGATCTTCTATTACCCGAAGGCTAGATTTTTTGCTCGCATTTAACAAAAACAGTTTTCCGCCGTTCTTATTTATCAAGAACAAATCAGATTTTCTATCTTTTCCGTTCTCCTCGGCATAAAAAATCAATTCGTTACTGCTTGTCCAAAAATAAAAACTAATGTCTTTGTCGGTTAAATTGGTAAGCTGTTTCTTTTGGCCTGTAGCAAGATTTTCTACAAAAAGTGCAGAGTTATTGTCTTTTAATTGCAAGTACGACAAGCTTTTTCCATCTGGAGATACGCGATAATACGCCTTGTCTCTCGACTTAAAAAAATTATCCACAGGTATGCGCTTCACAGTGATTTTACTCTTGCAACAGAAAAGCAATACCGATAAAACTATTATACCTAGTCCTTTTAACATAAACGCCTATTATACAAAAAACTATTTTGTTCTTCTAGCAACCTAATCTATAAAAAAAGTTTAACATGATATTAGGGACTCAATGTAGCATTTTAACTAACCAAATATGCACTATTTGAAGTAACATTTTTATAACCAAGAGCTATAACCTTTATCTTTTTTCTGAGTAAGACCACAGGGAAATTTTCGTTAGTTCTTTATGCCTATATTTAGAGCACTATTGCGTTGGTGTATGTCGAAATATTTTTTTGTATTCTTTTGCTTTTTTACAACGGTTGTTTCTGCTCAGGTTCTCGGTCAACGGCCTCAAATTTCAGATAGCAACAGCGGTTTGGCCATACAATATTATAGAGATGGGGAATTTGAAAAAGCAGCTGCCATTTTCGAGAAATTATTCGAAAAGCCGAACAACAACCTTTATTTCAACATTTATTTCAACACCCTGCTTAAATTAAAAAAATATAGTCAGGCAGAGGTGCTCATAAAAAAAGGCATTAAGGAAGACCCAACAAACGACGATTATGTAATTGCGCAGGGTAAAATTTACCAAGAAAAAGGCGATGAAAAAAATGCCGATAAGATTTTTTCAAAACTCATTAATCAATTGCCGAAAGACGAATTTAAGGTGCGGATTTTGGCCAATTCTTTTTATCAATACGGGAATTATGACGAAGCTGTAGAAACCTTTAAACGCGGCAGAGTGCTGTTAAACGATTCAAATGCTTTCACATTTGAGTTAATAAACCTGTATCGTTTTAGAAAAGATAAGCCTATGCTTATGCAAACCTATTTGGATGTATTAGCAACCATGCCAGAACTTTTGCCGCAGGCAGAAACCGTGCTTTCCAATACTTTTGACGATAACGCAGATTATGTAAATTTTCAAACAGGCATATTAAAAAAAATCCAAAAGCAACCAGATGCAACCGTTTATATAAAACTTTTAACCTGGAATTACATCCAGATGCAGCAATATGACATGGCACTTAGGCAGTTAATTGCTTTTGATAAACGAACAAAAGATGATGGTGCTACTTTGTTTAGCACCTTGCAAGTTTTTGCCAGCAACCGTGCTTTCGATAGCGCGATTAAAGGCTACGAATATTTGGTGGCAAAAGGCGAAGATAATCCTTATTTTCTTCCTGCCAAAGTAGAACTGTTAAACACCAAATATAATTTATTGCTAGAAGGCATAAAACCAGCTGAAGATGTAGGAAAGCTGGCCCAAGAATATGAAGACCTGTTAACCAAATATGGCAAGAATAAAAATACGCTTTTTGCCGCTCAAAAACTTGCGCAGCTAAACGCTTATTATTTAAACAATCCAAAGAAAGCACAGGTAATTTTAGAAGAAACTTTAAAAATACCTGGGTTGCCAGAAATGGTTATTGGCCAGCTAAAACTATCATTGGGAGATATTTACATTTTAACCAACCAGCCTTGGGATGCTTTTTTGGTTTATGAGCAGGTTGCAAAACAGTTTGAAGGTCAGCAAATTGCAAACGAGGCAAGTTTTAAAAGTGCAGAGCTTTCTTTCTATCAAAGAAATTTTGCCTATGCGCTATCACAATGCCAAGTGCTTAAAGCGGCAACTTCGCAACTTATTGCCAATGATGCGTTAAATTTAAGCCTACTAATTACAGATAACAATCAAGATCCTAAAGACAGCAGCGCCCTAAAGATGTACGCCGATGCAGAAATGCTAACTTTTAGAAAAAAAACTCAAGCAGCCATCCAAAAACTAGATAGCATTAACGTTGTTTATCCGCAAAACAGTTTGGCAGATGCTGTACTGATGAGCAAAGCTAAAATTTACATCAGCAAAGCTGATTATTCCCGGGCGGCAGAAACTTTAATAAGTTTGGCAACTCTATACAAAGATGGAATCTTTACCGATGATGCCTTGTTTATGCTCGGCGATTTGTATGAGACCAAGCTACACGATAAAGAAAAGGCAAAAACGTATTTCGAAAAATTGATTACAGATTATTCTGGTAGCATGTTTGTAGGCGATGCCCGAAAACGTTTTAGGGCGCTAAGAGGTAACGATGGCGTTTAGCTAGAAAAACTGCAAAAGAATGTTGGGCTTTCGCTAACTTTGCCGCATGCTTTTATACAACGTTACGTTAATTTTAGAGGAATCTATCGCCAATGAATGGTTAGATTGGATGCAAAAAACCCATATTCCGGCGGTTATGGATACAGAAAAATTTCTATCGCATAGGTTGTTGCGGGTAGTGGATTCTCCAAATGAGGGCGTTACCTATTGTACGCAATATGTGGCAGAGAGCGATGAAAAATACAAGGAATATCTAGCAGAATTTGCTCCCGCTTTACAACATGAACTTGATACAAAGTTTGCAAATAAATTTGTGGCTTACCGCACGGTAATGGAGATTGTAGGCTAAACCTCAGTCTCAATCCGGATTTATTTTTTTATTGTCCTTATGCCTTGTTGCATCTCGGATTGTTTTCTTCTCTAGGTTTTTGTGAAATGCACCGGTTAAATCTATTCCGGTTTGGTTTGCCAAACAAATCAACACAAAAAGCACATCCGCCATTTCATCGGCTAAGTTTATTTCTTCGTCGCTTTTTTTGTAAGATTGTTCGCCATATTTTCTAGCGATAATTCGAGCAACTTCGCCCACTTCTTCCATCAAAATTGCGGTGTTGGTTAATTCGTTAAAATAGCGAACGCCGGTCGTTTTTATCCAATTATCTACTGTTTGCTGGGCTTCCTCAATGGTCATGTTGTCTTTCTTTAATTTCTGCTTTTATTATAGTGGTCACGTCTTTACTGGCGCCTTCCAATAAAAAAACGCTTGCACCTTTTTCTCGGGCATAAGGATTGGTAACTTCTCCAATCTTGTTAATTTTTCTAAAAAAAGGCCTTTCCCCCTTTCGCTGGGAATCTTCGTCGTACGGTCCGAAAATTAGAATGACGTCTTTTATTGGCTTATCCATTTTAAACCAGTTTAAATAATCGGCATTATAAGTTACCGCATTAATGTTTTTAAAACGAGAATAATAATTAATCGCGCCAGCTTCGCCATAATTATCTGCCCGAACCAACAGACTAGATTTATCTTTAACCTTTGCATAAGCGATGTCTGTTAAATGTGCCAGTTCTTTCCAACCCAGCATATCTGCAAAATCTTGGGGTAAATCATGTTGCAAACCATCTTCCCACCTCAGCGCGCCCACTTCGCTAAAGATTTTATGCTTTTGAACAATCCTTTTCGGACTTAAAAACGGATAAGAAACCCTTAGTATGAGCAAAAAAAGTATTATTGGAATAACCAAGGTAGATACCTTTATGTACCGCTGAGAGGATTTCTGCAGTACCCCCCCAAAATAAGCACAGCCAGCGGCAATAATTACTGGGTACAGCCCTACAGCGTAATAACTTTTAGCCCGAAAATAGGTGAACAGGAAAAGCGAAAAAGCAAATCCAATAACGATCCAACGGAAATTTTGAAAGGGCTTATAAAACATCAGCGAAAGCAAACCAGCAACCACAATAAAAATAATGTTTATATAGTAAAGCATTTGGTCTTTTAGAAAATCAATGCGGTTGATTTTATCCAATTGTGTTTTCGCCAGCTCTTTCATGTGGCCAACCACCGGAAAATTATGGTTATACTGCCACAGCAAGTTTGGCAACATAATGATCAAAGCAACTAAAACGGCAAGGTAGAAGTGTTTGTTTTTAAAAATTGTTCTCTGTTGCGAGATGATGAAGGCTGGTGCAAGCCCTGCTGCTAAAAACAAAATGTTGTATTTGTTTAAAAACCCTATTCCAAATGCAATTGCCGCAGCATATAAAAAGCCGATTTTTTTTGTGTTGATGTATTTTATTAGGAAAAAATAAAGGGCAGTCCAGCTCAGTATGTCAAATGCATTGGGTTGAAAAAGTAAATCTAAACGCCCAATGGTAGAGCAAATTAAGGCAATAGCCGATAAGCTTTTTGCATATAAATTACCTTTAAACTCTTCTACAATTTTCCAAGTAAACACGATTGTTGCCGCACCTATTGCGGCAGAAACCAAACGAATAACCGCTTCGCTTTTTCCCAAAAACGTAATCAGCAATGCAAAAATAGAAGTTACTGGCGGCACCGATTGAAAGCCCCAAGCCAAATGTTTGGCTTGATCTAAATGTAAAAACTCATCTCTATGCAGTTCGTAAATCGGGTTAACCAGCAAAAAAGGTAAGACCAGTTTTAAAGCGATGAAAAATAAAAGTAAAGCCGAACTCGCTTTCGAGTAATCGTTTCTTCCTATAAAAGAATTAGCCGCGCGCATATCTATAGTTTTATTGGTCTAAGTGCTGTTTTAGTTTTGCGGTGTGTATAGGTTACTCCTTGTTCTTTGTATCAATTAATATCGTTACAGGGCCGTCGTTCAATAAACTTATTTTCATATCGGCACCAAAAATTCCGGTTTCTACTTTTTTATTTAGCAAAGCTGATAATTTTAAAATCATTTGTTCATACAATGGAATGGCAATTTCTGGTTTTGCTGCTCTGTTAAATCCAGGTCTGTTTCCCTTTTTTGTAGCAGCAAACAGCGTAAACTGACTGATCAGCAGAATATTTCCATCAACATCTGTTAAGGCTTTGTTCATCAATCCGTTTTCATCGCTAAAAACTCTAAGTCCAACAATCTTTTGGGCCAACCAATCTAAATCTTCTTTTCCATCTGCATCTTCTATGCCTAAGAGCACCAGAAAACCAGTTGATATATTTCCTGTAATCTGACCATCTACTTTGCAACTTGCTTCTGTTACTCGTTGTATTACCGCCCTCATTTGCTTTACATTTTATACCGCAAGTTAGTTATTTACAACGTTTGGTAAACGAACGAAAAAAATTTTCAGTAAAATTGTAGCATGAATTCCAACTCATCCACCCGTTTAAATAAGTTTATCAGCGAGAGCGGATTGTGTTCTCGACGAGAGGCAGATCGATTTATAGAAAAAGGTAACGTATTCATCAACGGAAAGCGCGCAAATGTGGGCGATCAGGTTTTGGCCGGCGATCGTGTAATGGTAAATGGACACACCATCGAGCCCAAAAAAGAAGATGCTTTTGTACTGATAGCCTTTAACAAACCGGTAGGAATTACCAGCACCACAGAAAAAAATGTACCAGCAAACATTGTAGATTACGTAAATTACAGCGAACGTATTTTCCCAATTGGCAGGTTGGATAAAGATTCTTCTGGACTCATTTTTTTAACCAACAACGGCGATATTGTTAACAAAATATTAAGGGCTGGCAACAAACACGAAAAGGAATATGTGGTTACGGTAAATAAAGCCCTTACCGAAGATTTTATTGTAGAAATGGCAGCTGGTGTGCCAATTTTGGGCGTAAATACACGTAAGTGTCAGGTTAGGCAGATAAGCACAAATGTTTTTAGCATCATTTTGGTTCAGGGATTAAATAGGCAAGTACGCAGAATGTGCGAGCATTTTGGTTATGAGGTGATCAGATTAGAACGCACTCGCATCATGAATATCACGTTGAAAGGCATTCCGCCCGGCGAGTTTAGAGAACTTGCCGAGGATGAAATGATCACATTGATGGAAAGCGTAGAAAAATCTTCATCGCAGGGAACTGCAAAGCCAAAAAACACAAAGAAAAAAACCGAAAATTGGGAAAAAGATACGGACGCAAGGGCGGATGTCCCAAAAAAATCTTTCAGCAAACCAAAAGCTTCGCATAAGGCAACGGGGAAAAAGCCATCGTTTAAGGCAAGTACAAAATCTAGTAGCAAACCGAATGGTAAATCAGATCCTGCACCCGCCAAAAAGAAAACACTTAAAGGCAAAAGAACAACAAAAGCGACTCATTTACGACGAAACAGCTGATGATACCGCTCGAACGACCGAGTTTCTAAAATAGGATAAAATTCAGAGATTTTAGTTTTTTACAGGTCTTTTTACCGCTAAGTTTCGTAGAGTTTTAAACTCAGAGTTTCGTAGAGTTTTTTCACGGAAAAAACAGAGCCGCTAGTGAATAATAGAGGAATACTTTTTTTCCGCGCGACTCCGGATATTTTCATATCTAACTCTTTTTTCAAATTTTTTAAACGAAATTTTCAAAAGCTTTTAGGGATGACGAGGATTAAGTCTCACTTTTAAAGAATTTAATTCTCGTCGTAACTCTGCGCTTTTTCTCTGTGCAACTCGGCAGCAACTTCCCGACCTGCTTGTGGGCAATTCCTATATAAACATTAACGTGTAGGATTCATTAGGCCTCCATTGCTATTTTGTATAAATTACACCCTTTCGTTTATTACCCGCTTAATTCCTGAGCTTAATAAGGGAACATTAAAATTAATAATCAAACCCAATTTAAATTTGCCCAACCTCAAATAAGTTAACATTTGCGACAAATGTACAGCATTTAGCCTTTCGACACATTTCAACTCAATCACCAATTTATTTTCCACTTATAAATCTAACCTATACCCGCAATCTAAGTACACTTCCTCAAAAATCAACGGCATTGGCTTTTGTTTTTCTTCAAATAAACCAGCTTTCTTGATTTTGTAAAATAAACATTCTTGATAAGCACTTTCTAAAAGTCCCGGACCCAAACCACGATGGACTTCTATAGCAAGCCCAATAACTTCGCCTGTCAATTCATTTTCCGACATCTTAAACTTATATGATGAGTTTTGTTATGTTCAATCTAATCTACACTTTTATCAGTGGAAATTCAATTATAGTAAGAATCCAAATCTTATCTCTCCAAAGCAATGGATTGCTACCGTCTTTTCTCTCGTCCTGTTTTTTCCGTACCTTTGCACTTTCTGCGTTAAGCATTTAACGCTAAACACAATAACATGCAGTCCACAAAAAAAATAGATATTCGTTCATTAACCTTGCCTCAATTAAAAGAGCATTTGGTTGCATTAAAGCAACCTTCTTTTAGGGCAAAACAAATCTATCAATGGTTGTGGGAAAAATCTGCCATAACCTTTGAGGAAATGAGCAATCTTTCGAAGGAGTTGCGCCAAACCTTAAATGAGAAATTTGTCATCAATGCTGTTACGGTTAGCAACTCGCAGGTTAGTAATGACGATACCATAAAAAATGCCTTCCGATTAGCAGATGGCAACATAGTAGAAGGTGTTTTAATTCCTTTGGATGAGCGCATGACCGCCTGCGTAAGCTCTCAAGTAGGTTGCAGTTTGAGTTGTAAATTTTGTGCAACCGGCTACATGGAACGAAAAAGAAATCTAACTGCAGATGAAATTTACGACCAGGTAGTTTTAATTGATAAGCAAGCAAAAGAAAATTATAAGACCCCACTAACCAACATTGTGTATATGGGCATGGGCGAGCCACTTCTAAACTATGCAAATGTGTTAAAATCTATAGAGCGCATCACTGCGCCAGATGGTTTGAACATGAGTTATAAACGCATTACTGTTTCTACGGCTGGCATAGCAAAAATGATTAAAAAGCTAGCAGACGACGGAGCAAAGTTTAACCTCGCCCTTTCTCTACATGCAGCAGATGATAAAAAGCGAAATGAAATTATGCCGATTAACGAGGCTAACACCTTGGCCGCATTGGCAGACGCGTTAAAGTATTATTTCGCAAAAACCAAAAATTCTGTTACTTACGAATATATTGTTTTTAACCACTTTAACGATGAACTTGAAGATGCCGCCGACCTTGCGAAATTCTGCAAGCACATTCCATGTAAAGTAAATTTAATAGAATACAACCCCATTTCTTTTGCTGACTATACCAATGCCGAAGGAGATAAGATTGATGCTTTTGCAAACTATCTTAAAAATCAAGGGATAAACACCAACATTAGGCGCAGTAGAGGAAAAGATATTGATGCGGCCTGTGGGCAATTGGCGATTAAACAGTAGATTTGATTTACGATTTACGATTTACGAATTACGATTGTTTGGTGCGTAGACCATTCCGAATTTCATTCATCTAAAGAAATGGGCGGTAAATTATTGGTTGCCGGTTACGAGCGGCAAGTAGGTGGTCTAAAATTAAACTTTTAAAAGGCTGCTAGATGTGCGATACAAGTAGCCGATATGACTTTCAACCATTAACCGTTAACAATTTTCGGGCAACTTGAGTTTTAACTGTCAACCTTCTCACCCTCAACCTCGGTCTTAGTCTTAACCTCAGTCTCCGCCTCAACCTCTCTCCACAGTCTGCCATCATGGCACGTCTCTTTTGTTCGCTTTACACGTTAATGCACTTAATTGACAGTTTGGAGAAAATTTGTCAATACATAGCCATTGGCATAAAAAATGTGCAATGCTACGTGTTAAAAAATATTTATCAAATTAAAAACTTAAAATAATTATGTCGTTAAATCTTAAACCAATTGCTGGCACAGCAAATAGGGTAATTGTAGAGCCGGCAGCGGCTGAGGAAAAAACTGCTTCAGGCCTTTATATCCCCGATACAGCTAAAGAAAAACCATCAAGAGGTACTGTAATGTCGGTATCTGATGAAGATGCTGAAGGTAAAAAACCATCTGTAAAAGTTGGCGATGTAGTATTGTACGGAAAATATGGCGGTACTGAACTTCCTATTGATGGTAAGGATTATTTAATTATGCGCGAGACAGATATCTACGCAATAGTTGGATAATGGAAAGCTTAAAGCGAAAAGACTGAAGCTGAAAGACCAAAGCAAAAAGTTAAAAGCCGAAAGTGAAAAATAAAATATATCATTTAATAATAAGATATGTTTCGATGTAGAGACTTTTGTCTCATATCTCAATACTCATATCTCAAATCTATAAAAAATGTCAAAACAAGTAAAATACAACGTAGAAGCACGCGATGCCTTGAAAAGAGGTGTTGATATTCTTGCAAATGCCGTAAAGGTAACTTTAGGTCCAAAGGGGCGTAACGTAATTATAGATAAGAAATTCGGATCGCCAGTTATAACTAAAGATGGTGTAACGGTTGCCAAAGAAATTGAATTAAAAGACGCCATTGAGAACATGGGCGCTCAAATGGTTAAAGAAGTTGCTTCTAAAACCGCAGATATTGCAGGTGATGGAACAACAACTGCTACTGTGTTGGCACAGGCAATTATTACTACAGGTATTAAAAACGTGGCTGCAGGCGCAAATCCAATGGATTTGAAACGCGGAATTGATAAAGCAGTTAAAGCTGTGGTTCAAAGCCTTCAATCGCAGTCGCAAACTGTTGGTGAAGACATCAACAAAATTAAGCAAGTAGCATCTATCTCTGCCAATAACGATGATTTAATTGGATCATTGATTGCAGAAGCAATGGGTAAAGTGGGTAAAGATGGCGTAATTACTGTTGAAGAAGCAAAAGGTACCGAAACTGAAGTAAAAACAGTAGAAGGTATGCAATTCGACAGAGGTTATCTATCTCCTTATTTTGTTACCAATGCAGACAAAATGGAAGCAGAGTTAGAAACTCCTTACATTTTAATCTATGATAAGAAGATAAGCAACATGAAAGAATTGTTGCCTGTTTTAGAAAAAACTGTACAAACTGGTAAACCGTTGGTTATCATTTCTGAAGATTTAGACGGCGAAGCGTTAGCTACTTTGGTAGTAAACAAAATTCGTGGTTCTTTGAAAGTTGTTGCAGTTAAAGCACCAGGTTTTGGAGATAGAAGAAAAGCTATGTTAGAAGACATCGCTATTTTAACTGGCGGAATTGTAGTATCAGAAGAAAGAGGCTACAAATTAGAAAACGCTGACTTAACTTACTTAGGTACTGCAGAAAAAGTAGTTGTTGATAAAGACAATACAACCATAATTAACGGAGCTGGTAATAGCGAAGATATTAAATCTCGCGTTAGCCAAATTAAAGCTCAAATAGAAACCACAACTTCAGATTACGATAAAGAAAAATTGCAAGAGCGTTTGGCTAAATTGGCTGGCGGTGTTGCTGTGCTTTACGTAGGTGCTGCAAGTGAGGTTGAAATGAAAGAGAAGAAAGACCGTGTTGATGATGCTTTACACGCAACTCGTGCTGCTGTAGAAGAAGGTATTGTTGCAGGTGGTGGTGTAGCTTTTATCCGTGCGGTAGAAGCTTTGGCTAATCTTAAAGGAGAGAACGAAGATGAGAATACCGGTATTCAAATTATCCGTAGAGCGATAGAAGAGCCATTACGTCAAATTTGCGAAAACGCAGGTGTAGAAGGTTCCATTGTAGTTCAACGAGTTAAAGAAGGAAAAGAAGATTTCGGTTACAATGCGCGTACTGACGTGTACGAGAATTTAATTGGAGCTGGAGTTATCGATCCTACTAAAGTAAGTAGAGTAGCCTTAGAAAATGCAGCTTCTATTGCGGCCATGTTGTTAACTACAGAAGTAGTTTTAGCAGATGAGCCAGAAGAAGGCGGTGCAGCAATGCCTCCAATGGGCGGTGGCGGTATGGGCGGCATGATGTAAGTTAGCTCATAGCATTTAATTTCGTGTAAAAACGACCATTGAAACGTATGTTTTGATGGTCGTTTTTTTTTTTAACAAAATGATAGACAGTAATTTACGAATGGTAGGCAAAAAAGGGGTAGGATTTCGTGTAAATTTTTAAAAATGGCTTGTGCTTTTATTTAAATTTCATAGATATTTTGCAACTAACGAACTTATCGAAGAAAGTTTTATCAAACATTTAGAGAATATATATTGCCTTTAATAGGCCAAAATTATCTTTTTAGGTTTAAAGAGCTTCTTCGTACATTGACTGACATAAATAGATGACGTGGATATTCGGAAAGCTCTTCAGGATTGTTTTTCTATCAACAATCCTTTTATTTTTTAGTATTGAAGGTTTTTCGCAGCTTACTATCGGGCCTGTTGATGCAGGACCTTATACGCCTGGTGGTACCATAGCGGCAACATTTAAGATACTTAGTGGAAGCTGCATTAAACAAACAAATCAATTTCAACTTTTCCTTTCGGATGCCTCTGGTAGCTTCGCATCTGAAAAACTTATAGGGAACTACGATAGTTTTTATTCAACGTATATAAACGGGATAATTCCAGTAGGAACCCCAAGTGGTACAGGTTACAAATTGAGGATAAAATCAACCTTACCTGCTATAGTATCAGTAGAATCATCTCCTTTCGAAATAAAATTAGGTGCTGCCGTGCAGGCAAAAATTACGTCCAACTACCTTAATTCTAACAACAAGGAAACATTTGGTACTTGCCAAACAAAACCAAATAATACCTTTATATTAACCAACCAGTCTACGCCAACTTCATTGGTTAATTCTACCATAAAAGACGAGCTTAATAACACGCAAGTAGCCTTTCCATTTCCTACAGAAAACCAGAGCTTTACAGCAGATTTAACACACTATACCATTTTTGTAAAGGCTACCATGCCCAACGGCACAGTAGGAACGAAAGCATATCTGCTTATAAACAATAAAACCACCACGGTTTTTGGTACATCGGGCTCAAATACAATTTGTTTGCCAGATAATTTGGAATTTCCGGTGGATACCTCATTTCCAAATGGCATCGGAGCTAACTTTCCTGGTAATCTCTACACGGTAGATTGGGGAGACAATACCACGTCAATACTTACCATTTGTGAAATTATTTCGAACAATAGCATCCTCAAACATCAGTACACAAAATCGTCTTGCGGTAATGTAATCATCACTTCTAACGGATCTGTGTACAATGTATTTGGTATTAATATAAACTTAAAGAACAAGTTTTGCGGCAATATCGGCACACCAGTTTCAACTACAGCAAAAGTGGTACGCCGACCTGACAACTCATTTGTAAATAAGTCGCCAAATTGTGCCAATGTAAATGTGTTGTTTCAAAATACATCAGATCCGGGGCAAAATCCAAACACAAATAGTGCTGGCTGTGTAGATAACGATGCCACCTATAATTGGTACGTTGATGGGGTTTTAATAAAAGCGAACCAACCAAAGAGTTATAATTTCGAATATACCTTCCCTAAACACGGCCTTTATACCGTAAAATTAGAATCCACTTCCAATGGCGCCTGCGACGCTGATCCAGAAGAACATCAAATATGCATACAAGACCTTCCAAAACCTGTATTTACATTGCCTAAAACCAGCTTTTGTGCTCCTTCTACGTTAATACCAGTAGATAAATCCATCATAGACAACGTTTGCACGGATGCCAACACCTACAATTGGGTGGTTACGCCCGCTGTATCAACCATTAATGGAACAACGTTGCAAAGCAAACAACCAGAATTTAGTTTTACCCAACCTGGGGTTTATCAATTTATATTGCAAATTACCACACCAAGTTGTGGGTTGGTTTCGTCAGCACCGCAAACAGTAGTGGTAAATACCAATCCTACAGCAAAATTATCGCCAGACATAACGCTGTGTAATTTGGTTTCTTACGATTTTAACAATACAACTACTGGCCCAACAAAAACACTTTTGACGGGAACTCCCAATCCTGAGGCAGATACCTATACTTGGACGGTTACTGGCGGTGCTTACAGCTTTACCACAGGCGATGCCCACTCGCAATATCCATCTATAAAATTTGACGACTTTGCCACATATACGGTAAAGGTGGTACACAAGAATGGTTGTGGGATGGTGCCTGCCTCTCAAATACTAACCTTCCAAAAAGCACCAAAAGTTGATGCTGGGCCCGACCAGAGTATCTGCTTTACCGAAAACAGTTTTAGCTTAGATGCTAAAATATCAGATAATACGGTTGCCCATGTTTGGGTGGGAGGAAATGGCGTTTTCTCTCCTGATCGGAATGCACTAAATGCCACTTACACACCCACTGCACAAGAGCGCGCTGCTGGAACGGTAGCACTTATTCTAAGAGCAACAACGGCTTTAGCTGCTCCATGCAGAACCATAGATGACGAAATTACACTTATTATAAAGCCAAAGTTAGATCTTACTAGCCTGGCAACACTAAGCATTTGTACAAACGAAACTTTAAATTACGAGCCAACAAATAATGTCGCGGGAACCGTTTTTTCTTGGACAGCAACAGGATCTACAAACGCTGCGGGATTTTCTGCAAGCGGCTCGGGTTTGATAAGCGACCAGCTCAGTAATACAGATCCAATTAATAATGCGCAGGTAACTTATACCATCATTCCGAAATACGATGGCTGTGAAGGAACTCCATTTAAACTGGTGGTGACTGTCAGTCCGCGGCCAATTGTTACGGCCACCGCTGCAGAACCTACTATTTGCAGCAACACGAACACAAACATTACACTATCTTCTAATTTGGCAAATACCACCTATACCTATACAAGCACGGTTAGTGGAAGTGTAACAGGCAATACAACTCGAACCGTTCCTAGCACAGTTGCATTTATTAAGGATAAGCTTGTAAATACTGGGAGCAGCAATGCTACCGTAACCTACACCATTGTTCCATCGGTTGCTGGCAAATGCCCAGCAGCGGCTGTTACTAAGGTTATTACTGTTTACCCTGCTGTTCCAATTGCAAATGCAGGAAAAGACATGAGTTTGTGCAGTGGAGATGGTATCCAACTTTCGGGCAACGAACCTGGGGTGGGTACAGGTACATGGACGTTAGAATCGGGTCAAAGTGGGGTGGCCATTGCAAATCCTCGCTTGTTCAATACAGCGGTAACAGGTTTAATACCCGGACAAACTTATACGTTTAAATGGACAATTATAGGTGCAGCTCCTTGCTCTGAAAGTTTCGATGAGGTTAAGATAACTTTTTTTCCTCCCGTTACCAATACTATCTCTAGCGCCGACATCCTCATCTGCAATGGTACAATGGCAACAATCTTGGGCGATGTTCCGACTGGAGGTGCAGGCGGGCCTTTTACTTTTTCGTGGGAAGAGAGCATAGACAATGGCGGCACATGGAATATCATATCTGGCCAAAAAAGTAAAGACCTAACCATAAACCTAAGTCAAAGCACACAAATTAGGCGTTTGGTAAACAGCAGTATTTGTACCTCGTTTAGTAATGTAATAGATGTTAAAGTTAGACCTCCGCTGGATAATAATATTATTTCTGCTAATCAAGAAGTGTGTTTCGATAAACCATTAAGTCCGCTGCAAGGCAGCATTCCAACAGGCGGAGATGGAAATTATGGTTATCAGTGGCAAAAAAGCACAGATCAGGGAGCTACTTGGGTTGACATTGCATCTGCAAAAAATCAGTATTTAGATATTTTAGGAACCGCCATAAACACTTGGTTTCGGCGGTTGGTAACTAGTGCAGCTTGCGGTGCGGCCGAGAGTTTGAGTAATGTTGTAAAAATTACAATCATACAACCAGCTAAAGCAGAATTTACTTTTGGAACTGCGAAAGGCTGTAGCCCATTTCTATTAGAGGCAATGAACATTAAAGCCAACAGTTATCCCAGCAATGACATTTACACATGGTACGCTGACGATGTTGTGATTGGAACAGGTTTAGCTTTCCCAGGCTATACCATTACCGGCGGGAATAGAACCGTAACCATCAAGCTGGTAACCAGTAGCAAAAATGCATGTAACATAGATACCTTTGAGCAAATTTTTTCTACCTACGATGTTTTACAAGCAAGTTTTACACAAGATTTAACTGAGGGATGCGGCCCATTAAAAGTTACCTTTAAAAATACCTCTGCACCCTTAACCGATGCCACTTTTAAATGGGATTTTGGAAATGGGCAAAAGTCTACAGTTGCAGATCCGGGTACGATTGTTTTCGATGCAGACGCCACTGGAAAAGACACCACTTATACCATTACGTTAACGGCCTCAACCCCTTGTAACACCATCGTAAAAACAAGTACGGTAATGGTAAAAGCGAAGGCCATCGCCGTATTTTCTCCAGATCGTACATCTGCCTGTTCTCCGGCAACCATCAATTTTAGCAACACTTCGCCCGGCAATACAAACACTTACTACTTCGATTTTGGAGACGGTACAACTTCTGGGCCTATTACCGATAAGAGTTCGGTAAGCCATGTATACACCACCACAATGGTAAAGGATTATGTAGTTACCATGCGTGCAGAAAATAATTGCGGGTCAGCTAGCTCTTCGTACACCGTTACCATTTCTCCAAATACCATTGTGCCAGAATTGGTGGTAAACAGTAACGAAAAACAGGGCTGTGCGCCTTTAAGCGTAAACCTCTACAACAATACAAGTGGAGCAAACATCTTTACCTACACGTTTTTAAATAATACCACCGGAGAGAAAAGCACCACCGTTACCACTAAAGCGCCAGAGGTAGTTAACCATATTTTTACTACAGGTGGCAATTATACGGTAACACTTGTTGCAACCAACGGCTGTTCTACTGCAACCACCACAGAAACGATTACCGTTTACGATAAACCAGTCTTAAATTTTGCAGCAGATAAAACTGATGGATGTGATGGACTAAAAGTAACATTTAACAATACAGCAGAAGATGGAGTTGGTTATCTTTGGGATTTTGGCGATGGTCAAACCTCTACAGATAACTCACCCACACATGTTTATAATGGCGTAGGGAAAAGGTTTACCGTTACGTTAACGGCAACGAATCAACTCGGCTGTCCAACTACGGCAACGTTGCCAAACTACATAACGCTGGTTTCGCCGCCAGTAGCAGATTTTACTGTAAAACCAGGCAATTCCATAGCCATTCCAAATTATACCTTTTCTTTCTTTGATAACTCTTCAGAAGGGGCAGTATGGGAATGGGATTTTGGCGATGGCGTAACTTCCAAATTACAGAATCCCGTCCATTTATATCCCGACACAGGAACTTATCGAGTTAATTTAAAAGTGTACAATAAAGGTGGTTGCGCAAGTACTACCTATCAAACCGTACGCATTATTGGTGTTCCAGGATTTTTATACCTGCCAAATTCATTTATGCCCGGAAGTGCTAAAGAGGAATTGAGAACTTTTAAAGCCAAAGGCCGTGGCGTAGAACAATACAAACTGAGCATTTTCAATAAATGGGGTTTATTAATTTTCGAAACTTCTGACATTAGCGACGGCGCTCCATCTTTGGGTTGGGACGGAACATATAATGGAGTAGCGCAGCCACAAGGAGCGTATTTTTGGAAAGCCGAAGTAAAGTTTACCAATGGTTCGGCATGGAAAGGAATGACCTACAAAGGTGAGAAAGCAAGGAAAACAGGCGTAATATATTTAATTAGATAATGAAAAAGAAAACTCTACCCATCGTCTTTTTAATTTTGAGTTCGCTTTTTTGTAGCGCCCAAGATCAGATTTATTCACAATTTTACAACGCGCCACTCTATTTAAATCCTGCACTTACGGGCCAATTTGAAGGTAGCATTAGGTTTAATGCGTTATATAGAAATCAATGGACGGGCTTGGCTAGCGATTACTCTTACCTGCATGCCTCGGGCGACTTGAACTTTCCGGAAATTAGAAGTGGCTTTGGGTTAATGTTTAACCGCAGCAGCGAAGGAACTGCTTATTTGGTAAAAAACAACATTGCAGCAAGTTACGCCTATATTATTCCGGGCGATAATTTTACGCTTTCTTTTGGTTTACAGGGAGGCATTACCAATTTGAAATTAGATTGGAGTAAATTGGTTTTTGGAGACCAGATTGATGTTAACACTGGCTACAACCCAGGTTTAATATCTGGCGCTGAGCGCCCTAACGTAGACAGTCGGTTTTATTTTGATGCTGCGGCAGGTGCAAACTTAGTTTACGGAAAAGCAATGTTAGGCCTAGCTGCGCATCACATCAACCATCCAGATGAATCTTTAACAGGGATCAATACAAAATTGCCCATTCGACTTTCTGCCAACTTAGGCTATCAAATTGCCTTAATTCCAGATCAATATAATCGCGATGGCACTTATGTCATTCCTTCTGTGGTGGTTTATAAACAAGAAAATATAACCTCTTTTAGTGTAGGTGCTCAGTTCAAATATAAAGGAGTTAACGTTGGCGCTTGGTTTCGAAAAAATGGACTGTCGAATGGAAGCGATGCCGTGGTATTCTCTGCTATATTCGATATTTTTAGCAAGAACAAGAACGGAGAAAAGTTTCGCGTAGGGATCAGTCATGATGCAACCACCTCTAAACTAAACTATGCCAATACCGGCGGTACTACAGAGCTTGGCGTCAGCTATCAAAAATACTTTCCTGGAAGCGGCAACTATGGCGAATATAACGGCCTAAGGTGCTACGATTTTTATTAACTTTACCTTTGCATGAATAGTTTATTTGAACACGGTCAGTTTATTACGCAAAGCGAGGTTAACAAGTTTTTGCTTGCTATTTTATTGTGTGGATTAATTGGTGCAGAGCGAGAATACCATAGCAAATCTGCGGGTTTAAAAACCATGATTATGATTGGGCTTGGCGCAACTTTGTTTACCATCCTATCCGTAAAAATCGGTTTAAATAGTCACGACCGCATTGCATCTAACATCGTAACGGGGATAGGTTTTTTGGGAGCTGGGGTAATTTTTAAGGAAGACAATAAAGTTAATGGTTTAACAACTGCCTGTGTAATATGGATCGTTGCCGCAATTGGTATGGCCATTGGTGCTGGGTTTTTTCAGCAGGCATTTGGGGTTACCGTGGTTGTTTTGTTGGCCTTGTTTATTTTTCCATTTGTAGAAAACTTGATAGAAAGAAGGTTTACCAAGAGATTTTACCGCATCGTTAAAACTTACGAAAATGAAAGTTTAGACCATTATGAAGAAGACATCAAATCATCTAAACTAAAATTTAAAAGAGGAAAACAAGAGGTTGCAAACGGTAGAATAAGTGGGGTTTGGGTGGCTGTTGGTAGTCCGAAAAACCACAAGCGTTTTGTAGATAAAATGCTAAACGATAAAAAACTGATAGAGTTTGAATTTTAAGTAATGGAAATTCTAAATTAAAGATTAAAACTTATCGATTGAGTGTAGCGCACTTTAACCGGAATACCTCTCTGCTTTCCAGGAATCCATTTTTTAGAATTTTCTAAAACTCGTGTGGCTTCATCGTCTATGGAGGGATAAACTCTCTTGTAGATATGTATATCTGTAATGTTTCCCTTATTATCTATCACAAAATTAGCCGAAACTTTGCCCTGTATTACATTTTTTTGGGCATCAGCAGGATATCTTACAGATCGCCCAATATAACTATTCCAGGCATTTTCCCCACCGGGATATTCGGGCGCTTGCATTGCAATAGTGTATGGATATTTTATGCCATCCTTAATACTTTCGCCAGAAACCAACCTACTCGAGTCGTATATTTCGATAAACGAATTATCAGATTTTGAGAATTTCCCTGTCCATGTACCATTTTTAAATCCATTTATGTAGCTACCTTCTTGCACCAATTCGGCATCTCCTAATCCCTCAACTTCTTTAACATGGCCGTTCCCATTCTCAACATTAACCACACCATTTGAATCCGCATCATACATAACCTTTACGTTGCCCTCATTCATCAAGAAAAATGACTCAGCGTCCGTTCCTATCATTTGATTCTGAGGCGCTTTTACTGGCGCTATGTAATCGTTTTTTCTTTTAACCTTACCGTTTGAATAATAGGTTGTTGAAATTCCGAAAGGAAGACCATTGTTATAAGTCATATCCTGCACTTTCGCTCCTGTACTATCAAACTGCAAAATCAAGCCATCATAAACTAAAGATGGTTGGAAAGACTTCAAATAACCTTGCGTTTTTTTAACATCGTTTTTAAAATATTCTGTCAGCTTAAACCGCGTATCACCAGAATCGGGCGCTTCTATTATCCTCACAAAATCAGCTTTTGCTTTAATTTGAGTCTCTTTTCCGTCATTGGTAAAGAAATAAACATTTTGTCTTTTTTGTCCTTGAGCAAATTGAACAAATAACACACATATTATCGAGGAAAGAAGTATTTTCATGTAGCTTTAAATTTCAGCTAAATCTATAAATAAATGTATCGTATATCCAACTTTTTTTTAGTCTTCAAAAGCTGGCAATTTATAACCCAAAAACAGCAAATCTATTTTTTTGGTTTCTCTAAAATTTTTCAAAATGAAAACTCGTATTTTTACAAGAAAGATGTGGTTCTTCTAACTTAAAATTTACCCGCGGAAAACAAGAATTGGCAAATGGAAAAATTACTGGCGTTTGGATTGCCAGTCCTAAAAACCACAAACGATTTGTAGATAAAATGCTAAACCATAAAAAATTGGCAGAGTTTGATTTTTATGTGTCTTTAAAATTAATGCTTAAAATTAATTGGTTCACTATAGGAATATTCAAATGGAATGCCCCTGAATTTTGCAGGTTGCCATGTCGGACTATTATACAGAACGCGAGCTGCCTCTAAATCTAAAGATTTGTTTATAGAATTGTTTATCCAAACATTAGAAATTTTTCCGTCCACGCCTATTGTAAAACTGGGCGTTACAGAACCACTAATTAGTTGCCCGTTACTGTTTACAGGGTTTTTTTCGGCTTTAGAGATATAGCCTAACCAACCAATTCTCCCTCCCGGAAATTCAGCGCATTTTTTTATTATAGTGTATCTATACTTTTTACCCTCTTTTGTGGTCTCTCCTCCTAACATTTTACCGTTAGAATAGGTCTCTACAAAAGATTCATCTTTATTCGGATAATGTCCTAACCAAATGCCATTTTTATATCCGTCTTTATAATCTCCTTCTTCAATTTTTTGCTCGATACCGCTTTCGATTGTTTCACGAAAATGCCCGTTTCCATTCTCAACAAATACTTTTCCTGTGGAATCTCCTTCGAATAACCGTTTTTCCATTTTAAAATCGACTGAAAAATCGCCAATATTATTTTGAATGTCAGTTTTTGCATCCTGTGGCCTAGGGTATTCTGTTTTTCTTTTAACTTTTCCATTAGAATAGTAGGAGATAGATATCCTTGTGGATTCTCCAGCTTGGTAATTTTTAATTTCTTGTCGTGTTGCAGTGCCCGCTGCTTTAGTTTGAACTTCTTTGCCGTCTTTTTTTAATAAATACACCTTCTTGTTTTGCTGGGCTAACACAGATGAAGTTAAGCCAATAAGAATGAGAACTATACCATAAATTTTCATAACAGGAGGGGTTTTCTATAAAGCTACAAAAAAAGGGTGGGTTGTGGTATATTTGACTTTCTCAGTTAAAAGTTTATTACTTAAGCAAATGAAAGAGCAAATTTCTATTTTTGATATTTTTAAAATTGGCATTGGTCCATCGAGCTCTCACACCCTTGGGCCATGGCGTGCTGCGCAACAATTTATTGCATCGCTCGAAGAAAAAGATCTATTGGCAGAAATAGAAGGGTTAAAGATTTTGCTCTACGGTTCTTTAGCAAAAACGGGCAGCGGACATGGTACAGACATCGCTATTTTTTTGGGGCTTTCTGGCGCAGATCCGGTAACGTTCGATGTGGAATTGGTGATGCCGACTTTCTATGCCATCAAAACCAACAAGCAATTAACGCTGGAAAACCACCTAACCATTCCGTTCGATTATGACGTAGATTTGCTCTATCTCTTTAACGAAATTTTGCCTTTCCATCCAAATGGGTTAACATTTCAAGCGCTGTTAAAAAACGGAAAAGCTCATTCAGAAACCTATTTTTCTGTAGGAGGTGGCTTTGTGGTTAAGGAGGGTGAGGTTATAGACGACAGTAAAACGGTCGATTTGCCATTCCCCATTGAGAACGCCAAAGATCTGCTGCATTGGTGTCTATCCACAGGCTTAAAAGTAAGTGAAATTGTATTGGAGAATGAGCTTGCTTGGCGAAAAGAAGAAAAAACAAAAGAAGGTATTTTGCAGCATTTTGCCGTAATGCGAAATTGCACCTACCGCGGCTGCCATACCGGTGGGTTTTTGCCTGGAGGTTTAGAAGTGGGCAGGCGTGCAGCTAAGCTGAATCAAAAATTGATCGGCGACAGCGAGTACCACGATTACGATAGCTGGATTGGAGCCATTAAAAAAGGTGGCAATGGATTTAATTATATTTTAGATTGGGTAAGTTGTTTCGCCCTTGCGGTGAATGAAGAAAACGCATCTTTTGGTCGTGTGGTAACTGCACCAACAAACGGGGCGGCGGGCGTAATTCCTGCTGTATTACAATATTTTATGGCCTTTTGCGATGGTTATTCAGATGACAAAATTATCCAATTTATTGCCTGCGCATCTGAGATTGGGAGTATCTTTAAAAAAGGTTCTACCATTTCTGCCGCTATGGGAGGTTGCCAAGCAGAAATCGGTGTTTCTTCTGCCATGGCAGCTGCTGCGCTAACAGAATGTTTGGGCGGCTCTCAGCGTCAAGTACTAATGGCTGCAGAAATTGCAATGGAACATCATCTTGGCCTAACCTGCGATCCAATAGGTGGCTTGGTACAAGTGCCGTGTATAGAGCGCAACACCATGGGCGCTATAAAAGCCATTACCGCTAGCCAGTTGGCATTGCAAAGTAATCCTGATAAGGCAAAAGTAAGTTTAGATGTGGTGGTGAAAACCATGTGGCAAACTGCACAAGATATGAATGTGAAATATAAAGAAACATCAGATGGAGGGTTAGCAATTAATATTCCGTTGAGTTTGCCGGAATGCTAGACTAATCCCGAATATTTCAGAACCAGCCACCAAATTCCTGTGGTTATAAAACCCAAAACTATCCCAATCCCTACAACCATATTGGCCAGTTTTGGATTTAGATTATACTGTTCTACGATTACAGCAGAGGTTAGTTGGCTCGGCATGGCCATTTCGAAAATGGTAATTTTACTGATGATACCATTAAGCTGCAATACGATGGCAATTAGAAAAATTAAAGCGGGCGCCAATATAAGTTTGTAAAATAACGCAATGCGTATGGTTTTTAATTGGCTAAACCAGCCACCAAACTTTAACTGCAAGCCAATAGAGAATAAAGCCAGCGGCCCAACGGTAATGGATAGCTTATCGAAAAGAGGATTTAAAAAAGAAATGTTTACAAAGTGAGGCAAAGTTAAGCTAAGCACACAAGCAATTAGCGGGGGAAAAGAAAGTGCCTTTTTAACTAATGTGCCAATGCTAAGTTGTTGTTTTTGGGATGATCTTATGGCAACGAGCACGCCAAAAGTAGCGAGAATAGCAAAAGTAATTTGATCGCAGATGATGGCGATGGCCAATTCCTTTTCGCTAAAATAGGCCATTATAAGTGGGAAACCTATAAACGAAGTATTGCTCAGTCCGCTCACTAATTTTAGTCCGCCTGTTGTTGCTTTGTTCAGTTTTTTAAAGCGACTGTACATAGTTATCAGCAACCATGCAAATAGCCAAACCAAAATGGGCGCTACTGCCGGAAAAATCAAATGCTTTGTCCAAGTGATGTGCGGTAGGTATTTGAACGATAACGCAGGTAAGGCAATGTAAATAATCCAAGCATTAATGCCTTTGTGGGCATCGGCGGGCAAGGTTTTACTCTTCCTAAAAGCAACGCCTGCCAAAAAGCACAGAATAATGATTAAAAAATTAGCCACTTGAATTTACGATTTTAGAGTGACGATTTACCAATTAAGCAGAAAGGCCAAAGCAGAAAGCGAAAAGCTGACTACTGATATTCTAATACCCATCGCCTCCCACCTAAAGCCTATTTTGCGTTCGGCTTATTCTTTGTCCACACTCTTTTGTTAGGCCTGCTAGACGGATGCCTTTTTTCCTCCACATGTTTAATTTCCATATTGGCAATCTCTTCTGATAGTGGAATACGCGGCACCTGCTTTTCGATCAGCTTTTCTATGTTTTCGAAACGGCGTTTGTCTTTTCCGTTAACCAAGGTAATGGCAGTACCTTTGCTTTCTGCACGAGCCGTTCTACCCACGCGGTGCACATAATCTGCGGGATCGCCAGGAACATCATAATTAATAATCAAATCAATTCCTTCTACATCAATTCCTCTAGAGAGTACATCGGTACCGATTAAAATAGGCAGTTTTCGATTTTTAAAATCGAGCAAAATCTGCTCGCGTTCTTTCTGCTCTAAATCTGAGTGGAAAGCAGCAGCCTTAATGCCCAAACTTTTAAAAGCCTTGTTTAAGCCCTTAACTTTCTCTTTTGTGGAAGCAAAAATAATACTGCTTTTATACAGCCCGCTCTTAAAAATCTCAGTTAATAAAGCCTGTTTTTGTTGATCGTGAATGTTGTATGCCTGCTGATTAATACCTTCTGCTGGTTTGGCGATAGAAATGGTAATCTGTTTTGGATTCTTTAAGATCTTTGTTGCCATACCTCTAATTTTTGGCGCCATGGTTGCCGAAAATAGAAGTGTTTGGCGTTCTTGCGGAAGATAGCTTATGATGCGGATAATATCATCGTAAAAACCCATATCCAACATTCTATCTGCCTCATCTAACACCAAATGTTGCAATTGAGAAAGGTTTAGCACTCCCGAAGATAAATGCGACATCAAACGGCCTGGAGTAGCGATAATAATATCTACACCTTCTCGCATCGAGCGTTTTTGTTGTTCGTAAGCAATGCCATCGCCACCGCCATAAACCGTAAGCGAGCTGATGTTGGTAAAATAAGAAAGCGCTTCTACCTGTAAATCTATCTGCTGTGCAAGCTCTCTAGTTGGCGCTAAAATTAAGGTATTGTTATGCCTATTTTTTGCTTTGCTAATGTTATCCATTACTGGCAATAAATAGCTCGCTGTTTTGCCGGTACCGGTTTGCGCACAAGCAATAAGATCATGATGGGCTAAAACTTCTGGAATTGCAAGTTCTTGTATGGGTGTGGCACTTTTGTAACCCATGGCCATTAGGCCTTCGTATAAATCGGGGTTAAAGTTAAAATCGCTGAAATTCAATATAATGTTTTTTTACTTGCAAAAGTACCCCAAAATACCGCCAATAGCAAACGGCGTTTTTTTGAGCTTTAAACAGGCTGTTTTGAGTAAAATTAGTTTGCCGAAGGGTTTGAACCCTTATCTACCAATAGCTTAAATGCCAATCCATTAATGTTCGAATTATATATTTTAGATGTTTTAAATGGTTTTTCTAAGGCACTAAACACCAACATATTTTTCGGTGTAAGAAAAATAGATGGAACAGTATAGCCTGCCGGCGATATTTTAGAAACGGCTTTGCTTGCTAAATCTAATTTATAAATTGATTCTCCCTGTCCCATTAACCCGTCGAATTTATCGGCAGGATTGCTGGCATTAAAAACAATAGATTTCCCATCAGAGGTATAAAAGAAGCGATTGTTACTGGCAAAGTTTAAATCTTTACCAACCAAATCTCTCAATAAAAATTTGCTTTTCAATTTTCCAAAGACAGAATAGACATACAGGTTGTTTAAATCATGCATCACCAATTCATCGTTCCCTTTCCAGGTTGGCGAATAGACACTTAACTTAGAATCAAAGTCCAGTATTTGATAGTTTTTATTGTTTGATCCAATGATGCCAATTTTCCAAACCCCCTTTTTAAATACGCTAAAAGCGATGTTTTTGCCATCGGGTGAGAACATGGCCTGATAGAAATTCTTGCTTTGAACATCCAATTGATCCTGACTTTTGGTTGCCATATTGGCCATCCAAATGCTTCGGTTGTTGCTAGAATCGCTAACTGTGTAGGCCAATTGGTTGCCATCTGGCGAAATGGCTGCGTCTGTAGCGCCACCAAAAGAAACCTGATGAAGCGTATCTAAACTCGTCGCGGTTATCTTTCCATCATTTTGATAAGCCAATTGAAACTTTTTGTTAGCTAGAGAAACCGTATCTAACACAGCTTTTCTTTCACTCTCTTGATGCTGATTGTTGCAGGCAGCAAAAATAGCCATGCAAGGAATTAATAGTTTAAACAAACGCATTTCTCTTCGGTTGATGAAAGACAAATTTACGGATATTTAGTTTAAGATCGCTTTTGGGGTCGCATGTTATCGAGCTGAAAAGGTTTTACTATGGCAAGTACAGCTCTTTTTCTGGTTGTCACGTTGAGATTGTCAAAACGCTTTTTATCATTCTTTAATTATCCTTCGACGGGCTCGGGAGGATAAAACGATATATTTTTTACTACTCTTTTTCTGGTTGTCACGTTGAGCTTGTCAAAACGCTTTTTATTCTTCTTTAATTGTCCTTCGACGGGCTCAGGAGGACAAAACAATATATTTTTTACTACTCTTTTTCTGGTTGTCACGTTGAGCTTGTCGAAACGCTTTTTATCATTCTTCGGTAATCCTTAGACAGGCTGCCATTGACTTTTTTTGTAATCAATTGATTTGCAAATAATTACATTCCTAAAAGATTAACGTCATTTATATTGATTTGTATGAAATGTATTAAATCTTTGGATGATACCATTTTATTGGTTTTTCCTTAGCTTACTGACCTTGCCCCAACCCCTCCCAAAAAAATGCTGATAGTAGTAGGAGATGACCAAAAGTTAATGATTGATTTTGTCGTCAGTCTTTTAACAAAAGCTTTAATATAGAAGTTGGAATATTCAATTGCGTGCTATCAGAAAAGTTAGACTTTGCTTTGCTCAAGTTGAAGTTCTTTATGCTTACTTGGTTTTTTCCGCTTGTCTCAAGCGTCAAATTTTTAATTGCAGACTCGCCTTGATCAAAATGACTTCCATCTAAATTAACTTCAGAATCGTTGTTTGCCAAAACATTTAAACTATTTAAGTTTATGCCAGATATATTTATGTTCGAATTGTTCGCCATAACTTTTAAGCTTTTAACAAGTGTTTGATTAGACACACTATGGCTTAAAGTGTCTCCGGTGTTGGTGATGTGATTAAAATCTACATCTGAATTGCCAAGTGTAAAGAAGCACTTTGTCAAGTCTACAGCCAAACTATCCGTTTGAACCACGCAGTTGAGATTCATAAAGTTATTAGCACTCAATTTCTCCAAATTTGGCGCATAAACAACGATGAAGATTCTCTGGTTAAAATTTTGCAAAGACAATTCTTTTTTGAAATTTATGTTTAAAACACCATTTACAACTTCTGTAGTTATAGAGCCTGCCAATTGTTCGGGAATTTTTACACCATAGCTTTCACTCTTATTAACATGTACTTCTACGCTAGAATTATTTCCATTTGTAAAATTCACTGTAGAAAAAGGTTTATTTAGAGCAATTGCTTTTCTCCCTCTTGATGCGGTTTGGAAAGGTTGGTTGTTTGCATCTTGAATTTCTGCCATGTTCATTTTAGGCGAGTCTTTATAATACATTTTCGAAACCACCACCATGCCCAATAGTGGAGCGATGAATATAAAAACGCCGAATGCGATTAATAATTTATTACTTGTTTTCATGGGTGTCTGGGTTAAAGTTTTGTTCTACGAAAGTTTGATAGCGAGATTTCAGTTCGTCGAAATCTATGTTGAGTAAATACATCGTTCTAAAAAGAATGGGCATTTCTTCTTGCAAGAAATTCTTCTTTCGATAGGCTTTTACCTTGCTTGTTGCAGCCTCATCTAAGAAAAAGCCAATGCCTCTTTTGTTGTTAATGATGCCTTCATTTTGCAACAGATCATAAGTACGCATTACCGTATTTGGGTTTACCTCCATGGTTACCGCCAGTTCTCTTACCGATGAAATTTTTTCTTCCGGTTTCCATTTCTCCAACAAAATCTGCTCGCAAACGTATTCTGCAATTTGTAGATAGATGGCTTTATTATCGTTAAACTCCATAATTAAACCTCCTTCTCTTTAAAACGTATGTAAGCGATGATCCAATTTATGACGGCGAAAATCATCAATACGCCAATCATTAACCATTCTTCAGCATTATGCGATAGATTCCAAATGCTGGAGTTGCTTATTGTGGTTCTATCTTCAAATATCATTTTGCTAAGATACGGGACAGTCAGTGCCCAAATTATTATCAAAATCATTACGGTAATCACCGTTTTGACAAATTGAAATTTTTTGAAGAACAAGGAACCAAGCAGAAAGATACTGGAAAAAATCAATGGGCCTCCGAAATAAAGAATTTTTGCTGCCCTTACATCCCCCATCACATCAAAAAAGTATTGCGGAACTTGGTAATTTTCCATCCGTTCTGGCATTTCTCGATACTCATTTAATACAGCATTTGGGAAAATGCTCCTCAACTTATTTACAAAAGCAACATCGACTAGATAAAAAATTAAGAAATAGCTAGCCAATGCGAATATGGAACTATATAGAAGGCCAACCGCAAATTTCTCCAAGCTAGATGCCGGAAGTGTGAATTCTAAAATTGCTTTAGGCTTTTGTCCAAGTGGGGCAAAATATTGGTTTGCTGCAAGCGAAAGGAAAAGCATTCCAAGTAGAATAAAAAGCGGCCATCTAAAATCTAGTTTTAATTTATAGGCATCATAATTTGTGCTATGCAGTCCAGTGGTATGTGAAGTTATATCCCAATAACCGTAGCTATAAACAGCTATAATAATCCCCAAAACTATACCCAGTACAATTAAATACAATTTCCCATATTCTAGCCACTGCTTTCTAATTAAAAGCCCGAAGCGATTTATATCAAAGGTGTTGTTCATGGTTTTATGAAGCTTGATTGAAAATGGTATACAATTGTTCTTTAGAATTCAACATGGCATTAAACAAGAGTTCTATATCTAGCTTGCTTTCTTGTTGATCGGTATTTTTAAAAATGGCTTGATAACCCATTAACGAGGGTTCGCCATAAATGGCAGTTTCATCAAGCTCGCGCACTTTTTTAAACAGCAGCTTCTTCGTAATCTCATCAACAGATGCGTTTAAGGCTACTTTATTTTCGTTTAACACGATAACCGTATCTATCAAATTGTCTAGATCCCGCACTTGGTGCGTAGAAATTACAATGCAGCGCTCATCTGTTAGTACCGATGACATGATTTTTCTAAACTGGGTTTTTGAAGGAATATCCAAACCGTTAGTTGGCTCATCCATCACAATCAACTTTGCGTTTGTGGCCAAGCCAAAGGCGATGATAAATTTCTTCTTTTGGCCATAACTCATTTCGCTTAATTTTTGGTCTTTTGGTACATCAAACTCATTCAGCAATTGCTGCAATTCCGCTCGATCAAATTTGGGATAGAAGCCTGCTATGCTCTTTACATAAGCCTCAATACCAATGCCGGGTAAATCAAATTCTTCTGGAATGAAACAAATATTTTGTAGCATTTTTGGGTTTCGCTTCCGCGGATTAAAACCCATCACCTCTATACTACCTTGCTGGGCATACACCAACCCAACCATGTTTTTTAACAAGGTAGATTTGCCCGCCCCGTTTTCGCCAAATAGTCCATAAATATGTCCGGCTTCTAACTGCATATTCATTTGATCGAACAAATTTTTATTCTTGCTGTAACCGAAAGTTAGATTGTCAATTTTAACCATTGCTTAGTGTATTAGTTAAATAATACACTAAAGTACAGTTTGATTTTGTAAAACCAAAATTATTTCAGAGAAATTTAGTTAATTTATTGATAAATAGGGATTTAAAATTAAAATTAAACGAAGGTATTTATTCAAAGTGTTCACTTGTCAAAAAAACCATCGTACTCGATTGATATTTTTTTTCTTTTTCGTAGGTTTGGGTATGCTTGAAAAATTTAAAACAAAAAGCCTACTTATACTGCTAATTCTAGTGTCATTAAGCTTAGGTGTTTTTGCTCAACCCAACTTAAAAGGTTATAACATCAAATGGACAAGCCAAAGTAAAAATGCCTTGGAATCTATGCCTGTTGGTGGAAACGATATCGGATGCAATGTTTGGGTGGAAGATAACAGCATCTATTTCTACGTTGGTAGAAGCAATAGTTTTGATGAGAACAATGCGTTGTTAAAAACTGGAAGAATCAAGGTTACCTTCAGTCCAAATCCATTTAAAAAATTTAGCCAAGAGCTAAAATTAAAGGAAGGTTATGTAGAAATTATTGGTACAGATGGCGCGTTAAAAGTAACGTCGCGGTTATGGGTCGAACCGAATGCGCCAGAAATTCATCTAGATGTTGTTTCAAATTCGAACATTAGCGTTAAGGCAGAATATCAAAATTGGCGTATTGAAAAAAAGCCGGTCAGCAGCAGGTGGGTGGTTCCATCGTACATAGATTACCCAGGAAAAGATGTGTACTGGTTTCCCGACAGCGTGAAAAGTGCGGGTGCTAATATTGTATTTTACCATCAAAATAATAGTAATAATTTAGTTATAGATAAAGAAATTGTACAGCAAGGCTTGTCTAGTTTGAAAGATTCACTTTGGAATCCTTTAAAAGATTTTATTTTCGGAGGCGTATTATCTGGTAAAAATATGGTCGTTTCGAACAAAGATACAGGCACTTATTTAAACACCCATTATAAATCTATAGCGCTACGCAGCAAAACAGCCGGAAGAAGCTTTCAAATAAATGTAGCACTTCGCTCTGGTTATTCCACAGATAATAAAGTTTGGGAAAAACAGCTAACGAGAAATGTAAATTCAGGGCGGCGATTGCTTAAAAATAAGTTTGCAGCGCATCAACTTTGGTGGAAAAACTTTTGGGGTAAAAGTTGGATTATGCTGAATACAACACAAAACAATCCTGCAAATTCTGTTTGGCAAGTAGGAAGAAATTACAATATTTTTCGTTATCAAATGGCTTGCAACAGCAACGGAGAATATCCCACCAAGTTTAACGGCGGACTTTTTACCGTAGATCCTGTGTTGGTAGATACCGCATTTAAAAAAGATAACCCAGACTTTAGAGCTTGGGGCGGTGGAGTGATGACTGCACAAAACCAGCGGTTACTTTATTGGCCGCTATTAAAAACTGGTGATTTTAACATAATGCCGCAGCAGTTCGATTTTTATCGCAGGGCCTGTAAAAATGCAGAGCTGAGGACGAAGTTTTATTGGGGCCACAAAGGCGCTTATTTTACGGATCAAATGAACCAAGCTGGCATTATTAGCGGCAGAGAATATGGTTGGGTTAGGCCGAACACGTTAGATATTGGCACCCAAAATACGCCCTATCACGAATATTATTTTACAAGCCAGCTTGAGTTTTCGTTTATGATGTTGGAGTATTATCGCTTTTCAAACATCGACATCCAGCCTTACCTTCATTTTATCAAATCGGCCATTCAGTTTTTCGATCAGCATTATAGAATGTTAAGTGTGCAGAATTTTGGCTCAGAGTTTACACCAGATGGTAAATACAACCTCTATCCTTGCATGGCATTGGAAACGTATACTGGCCATGTAAAAAACCCTGCTGACGTTATTGCTGCTTTGACAGTACTTACAACCAGAATGCAAAAATTGCCATTAAAGTATGTTTCGAAGGAAGAAAAGAAATTTTATGCGCTGATGCTTTCTCGTTTGCCAAAAATGCCGTTAAGAATGATGCGAGGGGTGGAGACAATTGCTCCAGCAGAACAATGGGATAGAATTATCAATCAAGAAATACCTCAGTTGTATCCCGTATTTCCTTGGGGATTATTTGGAGTTGGCAAACCCAACCTGCAGCTGGCCATAAATACGTGGAAGTTTGGGGTGGATAACGAAAACCAAAAAAACTACATCGGCTGGCATCAAGATGCCATTTTTTGCGCCAGAATGGGTCTAACAGACGAAGCAAAACACATTACGTTAAAAAAACTTTCCAACTCCCAACGACGTTTCCCAACGTTTTGGGGGCCTGGGTACGATTGGGTTCCAGACCATAATTGGGGCGGTTCTGGTATGATAGGCTTACAAGAAATGCTTATGCAAACGGTTGATGATAAAATATATCTTTTGCCTGCTTGGCCAAAAGAGTGGGATGTAAATTTTAAACTGCATGCACCAAAAAATACAACTGTGGAGTTAACCTATCAAAACGGTAAAGTTAAGACGCTAAAAGTTACGCCTTCTAGCAGACAAAAAGACATTATATGGCCGGACTCTTTTAAATAAGTAAGATTTTAGCAGAATCGATTATAGAATATTAACTTAAAAACGCATGGGAAACTTCCTACAATGAAAATGCCTGTAAATAATGTTGTGCATAATCGCCCCAGTTTTTCATTGCGCCTTTTAGAATATCAGTAAGTCCTTTATTGTCGACTGGTTTTCCTTTACTGGGCGGCATTAGTTCTTTTTCGGGTACCGCAACTTCAGATACTTTTGTGGCAAACCACGTCACGTTTTCATGTGGCAATGCTACACCCAAAATCATCCCGGGCAAACCGGTAAAAGACTCTGGTCCACCAGAAACGGCAATTTGATCTGTATAAAAAGCCACCACGTAAATAGAGTCCATAATTATGGCATTTGCCCTGCGGCATTGATAACCTACAATATCTCGTGTTTCATCGGTAATTTTCCAAGTAATTTTGCGTACAGTATCGGTTACCAAATATTTGTTCTCGAAAACATGCTTTTCTGTTGTGCTTTTTTGAGCGTTAAAATTGGTAAAAACCGTATTTTCTAAATCTGCCAATGGATCACCACCAAAAAAATTGCCTGCAGGTATTTCTTCGGTCGAAGGCCATTTATACAGGCTTTTATCTTTATTAAAGCTTAACACGCTTTTCGTTACCTTAAATTGCGGGTTTTTCTTTTGGTACTGTTCAAAAGCTTGATCCATATAAGATTCGTTTTCTGGCGTAATCCGCTTTTTTAGCAAGGCGTACATATTGGCTTTTTTTTCAAACTCTATCACGCCGTTTTTAACAAAGTGAGTGTTTTGCGCAAATATATGTGTGCCGCCGAAAATAGAGGCGAAAAGGATAAGGTAGATTAGAGTCGTTTTCATAGAATTATTTTTTTGCATTAAGTCCGCCGCCCATTTTATTAAAATCCCACATAATGGAGAAAAGAAAATAACGTTTGATGGTGGTGTAGCTACTTTGGGTAATGTTGCCATTGTATGCGCTTCTATCGAAGCCAACATTTTGGTTTAAAAGATCGTTTACCTTCATCTCTAACTTTAGATCTTCTGATTTAAAAAACTTTTTAGTTAATGCCGCGTTCCACAAAAGGCGTTTGAAGCTGTTGTTAAAAGTTTGTGTTTTGCCCGTGTAGAGATAGTTTGCATCTGTAGAAATTTCGAATTTTCCGGGAAGCTGCACACTTGCGTTCGCATTGCCGTTAGCTCCCCAACCGCTGCTATTACCAAAGGTACCAACACTGGCTTTAGAAATATTATAACTTGGGCCAAAAGAAGCACTAAAACTGTATTTTTTATTCTTGTATTGCGACAAACTAAGCGAACCGGAATAAGAGTTATTCTGCGTGTTGTTTAACACGTCGTTTATAAAATTGTAAGAAGAATTTGTAGAAGCATCTAAGTTAAGGTACACGTTAAGATCTAATGCTTGAATTTTTCTTCCAAACCCGCCGTACATGGAAAAATTGGACGGAGTTTTATCTCCAATATTTACAGACTGGTAGGTGCTTTTTCCGGTTTTTTGATCTGTAGTAACATTACTTACAATAGGATTTGCCGTTAAACTTCCGTAGGCGCCAATGTAAATAGACTGATTTGTTAAAACTTTATAAGAATTATAATTCAAATTTAAACTGCTCCTAAAAGAAGGTTTTAAATCTGGGTTTCCAAGTGTAATATTTAATGGATCGGTATTTACTCTAACCGGTTGGATTTGATCTAAGCTAGGCTGGTTGCTATTTCCGTTATAGTTTATCCTAAGCGATTTTTGTTGAGAAAAGCGATATTGGTAAGATGCTTGAGGCATGTAGTTTATAAAGTTCCTTGAATATGTTTTATCTGCATAAACATCTTTTTGTTTAAAGTTTACGCCACTAAATTTCGAGCCAAAATTTACAACGGTCTTGCCTTTTTTATAGTTAAAAATGGCGCCACCTTGGTTAATAACTTGATCCAGTTGATAATTGTTGCTAAACACAGTATCTAATACGCTATAGTTTCCTCCTTGCCCTTTGTTAAAAGATTTACGGTCAGATTGGCCGTTCATAAGGCTTAAGCCATAATTTACAATAACGGTAAAAGTTTTCGAAAGCGGCTCGGTATAAGCCAAATTAGAAACAAAAGAAGAATTAGAAATGTCATTAACTTTAAGCTGATTAATCAAACTGTCTCTAGCTACGCCCAATGAATCGTAAAATTTGTTATCGCTATTTAAAGTGCCATTACTGTTGTTTTTATTGAGCGATTCTCTTAGGTTAAGTGAAAGCGTTCTTCCTTTTTTCTTCAGCTTTTTTGTAAACAACGCGTTCATGTCAAATTGCTGTTCGTCTACTTTGTTTTTTAAAGCGCGCGTACTTGTGTTTAGTAGATTGTTGTTTCCATTGCTGCTTGAGGAATTAAAATTGTTCAGCGTATTGCTGTTCTTTAATGTTCCGTCTACGTTTACCTTTAAAGTTAAGGTGGTGTCTATCTTTATCTCGTAGGTTGCATCTACTTTTTGTCTAAACAAACTGTTTTCATTGGTTTGGTCAGAAACGTTGTTAAGCACCCCGTTGCTTAAGTTGTTTTGGCTGATGGTGTTCCTGTCTCCGCTTACGCTAAAAGAGCCAATTTTATAGTTGGTGTTTAGCGATTCTTTGTCTTTGTTCCATTTTGAATCAAAGTGCAGGCCGCCGGTTCTGGCAATCGGGATACCTTGGCCATTGTATTGCCCGTTATAACTATCGAAATCATCGCCGCCACCACTGTAGTAAAAGTAACCCTCATCGCTAACATTAAGACTATTTCCGCCGTATTTATCCCGATCGTCCCAGCCAAGGCCAACCGTGCCCGTGTTGGCTAAAATACCATAGGCAGAAAATTTCTTCTTGCCCCAAAATTTATTAAACATCGCCTGGCCTGTGTAAAAGTCATCGGTACCGTAACCGCCTTGCAATTTTCCAAAATAGCCGTTTTTCTTATCTTCTTTAAGTTTGATGTTTAGGGTTTTGGTTTTTTCGCCATCATCAATTCCGGTAAAAGCCGCTTGGTCGCTTGATTTATCATAAAGCTGTACAGATTCTACCATATCGGCACGCAAGTTCTTGGTAACCAAAGTTGGGTCATCGCCAAAAAACTCTTCGCCATCTACCAATACTTTCGGTACACTTTTTCCCTGCGCCGTAATCTTACCATCCTTATCAACCTGAAAACCTGGGAACTGTTTAATTAAATCTTCTACTTTTGCATTAGGCTCGATGTTATAAGCTTTCGGGTCGAAAATAGTAGTGTCGCCTTTTATTTTTATCGCAGTGCGATTGCCTGTAATTACCACGTCGTTGAGTAGTTTTGCAAGACCTGTTAAATTTATTTTCCCATAATCCTTTATTTTTTGGGTAGAATCTAAACTAAAGTGATCTACAAAATCGGCGTACTTTGGATAAGAAATTAGCAGAATAAATTTGCCGCTTTTAATTCCATCCAGTTGAAAATTTCCATTGGGCAAGGTACGCGCAAATTTTACCAAAGTAGAGTCTTTTGCATTTAATATGGCAACTGATGCATCAACTAAAATACTTGTGGACGCAGTGTCTATGGTTCGCCCTTTAACGGAGTGCAAAACCTGTGCACTTGCAGAGAAACACAACATGGTTAACATTAAAAGCAGTCCTGCAACAAAAAGAGATGGCTTGTGTGGCTGAGCGCGCAATAAGATATTCATTTGGGATTTGGTTTTTGGTCGGTCAAATATAAACTAATGCATTAGTTTTGCAAAGCGGATTAACTTTTTTTAACATTATAATTTTTCGATGCGGGTAATTTCTTCAATTACCGTATCGATGTTGTTTTCTGCAGTTTGCGCATCTTTGGCTACAATGGTAATGTCGAACCGCCCACCCATTAATAAAGTGGTACGCGTCTTGGAGATTTTTTGTGCAGAAGCTGTAAGGCTCAGAGAAACGAGAAGAAAGAAAAATACCCTTAACATAGCAAGCAAATTTACGAAATATTGGTCCGCTTTCTGAATTTAGATGCTTGATCATTTTTTAGGTTTGTTTGGAAACAACCAAATTTGTATCTCTTGTTGATTACAGAAACGATATTTTGTATTTTTCTTTGAACCTACGCCCAAAGGCATTGATTTAAAATCCATCATTATAATTTTGGCAGAAGCTACGCATCGTTACGTACGGAATTTGCTCTTTGCTACTTTAAATTTAGCCTTTTAGTTTTAGCGATTCCGCTTTCTGCTTTGGTCTTTCGGCTTTAAGCTTTTTTTCTTAAATTTGCAGCGCTTTAAACGCCGTTTGCAGCGGTATCAATAGCGTATATGAAAAAATATTTAACCTTACTTTATTACTGCTATGATCCTATAGCAGAGGCGGCGCAATTTGCCGCTAATCATTTGGACTTTTGCAAATCGTTGAACCTAGTTGGTCGCATAATCGTTGCCGAGGAAGGATTAAATGGAACCGTATCTGGAACCGTAGAAGCTTGCAATGAATACATGACCGCTATCCATTCTGACGGTCGATTTGCAAAAACAGAATTTAAAGTGGACGAAGTAGACCAACCTACGTTCATAAAAATGCATTGTAGATATAAATCAGAAATTGTCCACTCTGGTTTAAGAGATACGTCTATCATAAATCCCGCAGAAAAAACGGGCAAACATTTAGAGCCGAAAGATTTCTTGGCGATGAAAGATGAAGAGGACGTTTTGATTTTGGATGTGCGCTCTAACTACGAGCATCAATTGGGCAGGTTTAAGAATGCGCTGACTTTGGATATAGAAAACTTTAGGGATTTTCCGGAGCAGATAAATCAATTGGCGCAGTACAAAGACAAGAAAATAGTAACCTATTGCACAGGTGGAATAAAATGCGAGAAAGCTTCGGCGTTGTTGTTACATCATGGTTTCGAAAACGTTTATCAATTACATGGCGGCATTATAAAGTACGGAAAGGAAGCTGGTGGCCAAGATTTTGAGGGGAAATGTTATGTGTTCGATAATCGGCTATCTGTAGATGTAAACAAGGTAAACCCAACGGTGGTTTCTAAATGTTACAACTGCGGAATAGTTACGCCAAAAATGATAAACTGCGCCAACCCAGAATGCAATGCCCATATTACGCAATGCGATGCTTGCGGAACGGAGCTTAATGGATGCTGCTCTACCACTTGCACCACACACCCACGGTTAAGGCCATATAATGGTACGGGCTATTACGTAAAAGTGCCGCAAGCTGTCTTATCTAAATAACAAATCTATTTTTAACATTTGCATTTTTTGATACGTTCGGGTAGTTTGTGCCTAACCAAATGACGGTTCTATAGCATTTTACCAAAATTTAGTTAATTTGGGTAAAAATAGCTCAAGCTTAAACCCCTATGTCTCTTAGAATACGTCCCTTAGTTTTTGCCATTTTTCTGTGCTTATTTAAGAGTTACGCTTTTGCTTACGATATTAAAAGCATAGGCGTTCCATATATAGAAAATTTTCCAAAAGCCTTATATGGTTCTGGCAACCAAAACTGGAGCGTAACAAAGGATTTGAAAGGCGTTATGTACTTTGGCAATGCCGAAGGTTTACTGACTTATGATGGAACCTACTGGCAAAAGTATTTGATGCCAAATAGACAAATAGTTAGAGCGGTGGCTGCCGATAAAGATGGGAGGGTTTATGTAGGAAGTTTTGGTGAATTTGGTTACTGGAAGTTAAAAAACAATAGGTTTAGCTATCATTCCCTAACTAAACTTTTACCAAAAGGAGTGGAGCTAAAGGACGAGATATGGAAGATTTATATAGATAAGGACCGAGTACTTTTTCAATCATTTTCTGAAATAATTATCTACAAGAACAAGAAGTTGAGCGTTGTTAAGGCGCCCTCGTCTTTCTTGTTTTTACATCATGCAAATAATAAATTTTTCGTAGAGGTTTTAAACAAAGGTTTATTTGAACTAGTCGGAAATAAGCTGGTTTTTCTGCCTGGTAGCGAGAAACTAGGAAGTGACGGTGTGCTATGCATTCTTCCATTCAAGAAAGATACCTATTTAATCGGCACAAGTAAAAGTGGGCTTTTTCTCTATGATGAAAAACAGTTTGTGCCCTTCACATCAGCTGCAAACAATTTTTTAAAAACGTTCCAACTAAACAATGGCACAGTTCTTAAAGATAAATATTTCGCCTTTGGCACAATTTTAAATGGCTTGATCATCATCGATTCCACAGGGAATATAGTTCAAAAAATCAACAAGTCTAGCGGCTTACAGAACAATACTGTGCTGAGTATTTTTGCCGATGATGAGCAAAATCTATGGGCGGGTTTAGACAATGGGATAGATAGGATTGAGTTAAATTCTCCATTGTATTATTATTTCGATAAATCAGGGCAGTTTGGCACAGTCTATAGTAGCATTATCTTCCATAATAACATATATCTAGGCACAAACCAAGGGCTATTTTATAGTAAATGGTCGCCCGAAAATACATCGTCCAACTTTAATTTCTCTTTAATACCGGGATCGCAAGGGCAGGTTTGGGACTTAGAAATTGTTGATGACGAGCTCATTTGTGGCCATAACGACGGTACATTTCGAGTTTTTGGTGGATTTATTGAAAAAATCTCTTCAATTAGTGGCGGCTGGATATTGCAACGGTTAAAATCAAACCCAAACTTCTTTATTCAAGGAACCTATAATGGTCTCGCTTTGTTTGAAAAAAATCCAGGTAACTCCCTAAAGTTTGTTACGAAAATATCGGGATTTGAAGAACCGTCTCGCTATGTTGAACAAGACAGCAAGGGCGATATTTGGGTAAGCCAAGCGTACAAAGGACTTTATAAACTTACGCTTAGTAAAGATTTTACCACGGTTACAAAAATTGATTATTTCGACAAGAAGAATGGCCTCCCGGGAGATTTCAACGTCAATATTTTTAATTTAGAGAATAAGATTGTCTTTTCTTCTAACGAGGGTTTTTACACCTATGATGAGTTTAGCGATAAGTTTTCTAAATATAAAGTGCTTAACCAAAGCTTAGGGCTATTTGCAAGCTCCAATAAAATTATCGATGCTGGCAGCAGGAAATACTGGTTTATAAACCACGGAAAAACCGCGATGGTAGACTTTTCAAAACGCGGAAAGATTGTGGTAGATTCAAGCAAATTTAGTCAGCTGGATGGCAGGATGGTACAGTTTTACGAAAACATAAGTAAAATAGGCCAACAGCGTTACTTAATAAGCGTAGATGATGGTTTTGTGATTTACAATGCAGACGATAATTCTAACGCTAAACAGGCTGCCTTGCCAAAGGTGCTGATTCGTAGAATAGATGATATAACCGATAAATACATTAACCTTAGTGAAGGTGCCGATAGCAGTGCCATTGCATCATTTAAAAATAGTCGAAACAATATTCGCATCTCTTTTTCTTTGCCTTATTATAGGCAGGCTAAAATTAAGTTTCAGTACTTTTTAGAGGGTTATTCTAAAGATTGGAGCGAGTGGAATTCTGCAACACAGAAAGATTTTACCAATTTGCAGAGTGGCAATTATGTTTTTAAGGTGCGGGCAAAGACTAACGGAGGTTCCACAACTAACATAACCAGTTATAGGTTTACCATCTCAAATCCTTGGTATTTTAATATATGGGCTATCGTTGTCTATCTTGCCATGTTCGTAATTTTACTTATTCTTGGTAAGAAAATCTACGAACAAAAATTAAAGAAAGACAGTGAGCAAATTGCGCTTAAATTAAAAGCAGAACAAGAAGAAATTATAAAAGAAGAGGCTGAGGCCAACGAAAGAAATATCCATAAAATCCAAACGGATAGGTTGCAGGCAGAACTTTCATCTAAAAGCAGAGAGCTCGCAAATTCTGCGATGAGTCTTGTCTATAAAAATGAATTGTTGCAGAAGTTGAGCGAAGAAATCATCAAACTTAAAGATGGTTATGGCAAACAATTGCCAGAAGACCAAACTAGGAAAATTCAAAAAGTGATAAATGATGGCATGAACGATGAGCGCGACTGGCATCTTTTTGAGCACAGTTTTAACGAGGCGCATGAGAGTTTTTTTATCAAACTTAAAAAGGAACATCCGGCACTAGTTCCAAATGATTTAAAACTCTGCGCGTATCTAAGAATGAATATGAGCAGTAAGGAAATGTCCTCATTGTTGAACATCTCGCTTCGCGGAGTCGAAATTCGACGTTATAGATTAAGGAAAAAGCTAGATGTGCCACATGATAAGAATCTGTCTGAGTTTTTAATGGAGATTTAACACTACATCATTACTACACACAAGCCAAGTAGATACCCCACAACAGTTGTTGTTGTTGTAGCAAGTCTATCTCTTATAAAAAATGCCTTTAAAGTTCAAAAACTTCTTTTTTGGGCTAAAATCGAATACGGTACACCCATTATTTAGCTATTTTTTCTACCAGTGATGTAATAATGTAGAGGTGTGATTACTTGCACAAGGGAAATTTTATGTCCAATTTTAAGCTAGTCAACCAAATCCAAATATAAAAAGCATGAAAAGAATCTTTACTAAAATTTGTGTTCTTGCCTCCATTTGCCTGCTATTCTTTAACGTATCATTTGCGCAAAATGTAACTGTTAAAGGTGTGGTAAGAGATGCAAGCGACAAAACCACCTTACCAAGCGTAAGTGTATCGGTTAAAGGAACAACCACAGGCACACAAACCGATGTAAACGGCGCCTATAGTATTGCAGCCCCTGCAAACGCCACGTTGGTTTTTACGTACATCGGCTACAACAGCCAAGAATTGCAGGTTGCCGGAAAAACCATTCTTAATGTTGCGCTAGAATCTACCTCGAAAGAACTGCAGCAGGTAGTGGTGATTGGTTATGGTACTCAAAAGAAAAGAGATGTTACCGGGTCGATTACCAGTGTTAAGGGTACAGAAATTGAAAAATTTGCTGTAACCAATCCTGTCGCCGCGTTGCAAGGAAAAGTACCCGGCTTAACAATCAGTAATGCTGGCAATCCAGGTTCTAGCCCAACGGTACGTATTCGCGGTATAAACAGTACGGGCGCATCAAATGACCCCCTTTATGTTGTAGATGGTATTTTCCAAACCAATATAGACTATTTAAACCCAGCTGATATCGAAACAATAGATCTCTTGAGAGACGCGTCTTCTATCGCAATTTTTGGTTTAAAAGGCGCAAATGGTGTGATCGCCATTACTACAAAACGAGCAGCTAAAGGAAAAACCACCGTTAATTTCCAGAGTACGTTCGGCATACAACATGTAACCAACCTTATAGATGTTGTAGACGCCGATGGATTTAAGAAATTATATTCGGCCCAGTTGGCAAATTTAAATGCGGCTCCGTTTGATTATACAAACTACACTGCGAACACAAATTGGCAAAATCAAATTATTCGAGATGCGGTGATTAATACCAACACGTTAAGCATTTCAAATAGTGGCGAAAAAAGTACCACGTTGCTAAACGTTGGCTACAATAACCAAGACGGTGTTCTGAAAAATAACAATTTCAAAAAATTCGTTGCCAGGTTAAGTGAGGAAATAAGAATAACTGATAATATTAAAGTTGGTGGAGATTTAACCGGCTATCACTTTATCAACACTCCGACTTCTGCAGACTTAAACAATGCGCTTTGGGCAGCTCCAATTATCCCAATCCAAACTGATGCCAATACCTATTATAGTTTGCCCACTTTCCAAAGGGCACAGGTACTTAACCCTGTTGCACGTTTAAACCGAGGCGCAGGAACAGCGATAGATGCCGGCTTTAGGTTTACAGGAAGTGTATATGCTGAAATTAAATTTTTAAAGGATTTTACGTTAAGATCTAGTTTCAGTACAGATTTAGGGTTTAATAATGCAAGACGCTATACACCTCTTCCATATAGTTTTATTAATCTGGGTGAAGGTACTAATCCAACCAATACTTATTTTGATAATACGGCTAAAACCAGCGTTGAACAACAAGCGGACGAGAACCGTAAATATCAACAAGACCAAACTTTAACCTATAATAAAGTTTTTGATGGCGGACATACATTAACCGCACTACTTGGTTTTTCGTCTTATTCATTTAATACTACAAACTTAAAAGGGTCACGCCGAGATACCACTTTAAATGTACCGTTTGACTCTGATTTATGGTACATTGGAGCTATAAATACCAATAACCCAACGTTTAATGATGGCAGTGGTTCTACAGAAACCAACCTGGGTGCATTCGGTCGTATCAATTATTCTTATAAAAATAGATATTTGTTAAATGCAACCATCAGACGAGATGGTAACTCTAGATTTGCTCCGGCAAATAGATGGGGAACATTTGGAAGTGTTGGTTTAGGTTGGGTAGCGAGCGACGAAGATTTCTTTAAAAATAACATTAAAGGAGTTGACTTTTTCAAACTACGCGCGTCTTACGGCTATCTCGGCAATGCAAACTCGCTTACAGATAATGTGTACCAAGTTGGGTTAAATGGTGGTGCAACGGCTGTTTTTGGTCAGAATGTTTATACTGCCGTGTCTCCAGCATACACCGCGGATCCAAATTTACAATATGAAGTTGTAAAAGGCTTTGACTTAGGTTTAGAAGCTAGAGCATTAAACAATCGTTTAAGCTTAGATTTAGGAGTTTATGATAAAACCACAAGTAAAATCATCAGCAACATTATTTTGCCTGGCACCAATTTAGGTTACATAACCAATTTGGGTGATATTTCTAACAGAGGTATAGAAGTTAGCTTAGGCTGGAACGATAAAATCGGGTCTGATTTTAGTTATGGCATTAATGGTAATTTTAGCTATGTTAAAAACAAAGTTAAATCTCTTGGACTTACCAATTTTAAATTATTGGGTAATGGAGGTGTAAATGTTACTGAGACAGGAAATCCGATTGGATATTTTTATGGCTACAGACAGACTGGCATCTATCAAACTACTGCAGATTTAGACAAAGAAGCGCATTTTGCTAATTCTTTACCAGGAGATATCTCTTACCAAGACGTTAACGGCGACGGCGTGATTACGCCTGCAGATAGAACATATTTAGGCACTCCTTTCCCCCCTTATAGCTACGGCCTAAGTCTTTCTTTGGGTTACAAAGGGTTTGATGCGGTAGTAGAAGGACAAGGTGTTGCAGGAAACAAAATTTACACGCAAAGACGTACTAGTAACTTCGCAATCTTAAATTACGAAACCAATAGGCTTAATGCATGGACTGCTGCAGGTTCTACTAATGTTGAGCCAATCTTAGACAATTCACGGGGGAACAACCTGTTGTTTAGCTCATACTATTTAGAATCTGGTTCTTACTTCCGTTTACGTAACGTACAATTAGGCTACACTTTTGCCAAAAACATGTTGAGCGAAGTTGGCATTCAAAAACTGAGAGTATTTGTAAGCGGTCAAAACGTTAAAACTTGGAGTAAAACGACTGGCTATAGTCCCGAAGCACAAGTTGGTACTGTTCAAGCTGGGGGTGTTTTAGCAGCAGGTGCAGATAATGGCGTTTATCCAGTTCCTGCAATTTATTCTTTCGGCTTAAACGTAACTTTCTAAGTACATCATTTAATTCATACAAAATGAAAAATATTAAATCACAAATTGGAATTGTGTTAACCACGATGATAGTTTTATCAGCAGCGACTGGTTGCAAAAAATTTTTAGATACAGAAAAGCAAGGTACATATACAACAGATAATTATCCATATCCTAAAGGTTCTGGCCCTTATGATACCTTCCTTTTTGGAGCATATAATGATTTGAGATCTTACGATGTGCATTGTACAGGTTTCTTTTTGGCAACTAATGTTAGAAGTGACGATGCCGATAAGGGAAGTACTGCCGGCGATGGTGGCGCAGATGCGAATAGTTTCGATACCTTTCCGGTGCTTCCGAGCAATGGTATTGTAAGTGGCATGTGGGTTGGATATTTAAGCTTTATTGCAAAATGTAACAACGTAATAAATCAAGTAGATAATAATCCAGCAATCACGGCTAGTGATCAAATTAAGATGCAGTCTAAGGCAGAAGCTCGCTTTATGAGAGGTTATGCTTACTTTAACATGGTTCGGTTTTTTGGTAGGGTGCCAATATTAGATAAGGTACTTTCGGTTTCTGCTGTAAATGTTCCACAAAGTTCAGCTGCCCAAATTTACACCTTTATTGAGAGTGATCTGCAATTTGCAGCAGCAAATTTGCCCGCAAGTTGGGATCCTAGATTTGTTGGCCGTGCAACAAGTGGCATGGCTAATGGCATTTTGGCAAAAGTTTACTTAACACAAAAGAAATGGGCTGCGGCAATGGGAGCAGCAAACATGGTAATGACATCTGGTCAGTACGATTTGTCGACTCCTTACGACAAGATTTTTGGCGAATCTGGCGAAAATAGCCAAGAATCTGTTTTTGAAGTGCAAGCAACTGCAAGTGCAACGGTACCAACAGATAATGGGGTTCAGATCAATCAGTTTCAGGGTGTTAGAGATGGTGGAGTTTGGAATTTAGGTTTTGGATGGAACGTTCCGACAAGTTATTTAGAAGCAGCTTATGAGCCAAACGATCCAAGAGAAGCTAGAACGTTTTTAAGAAGAAGTACTGCAAGTACCACATACCAAACTGTTTACGGAGAAAATACGCCTACTACTTGGAACAATCCAATTTACAATCAAAAAGTTTACACGAGCCCAGCCTTTAGAGCGCTTTATAATGACATGTCTGGATATTGGTTGAACATTCGTATTCTACGCTACGCAGATGTTGTTTTAATGTATGCCGAAGCAGCTAACGAAATTGGTGGAGCTGCAAACATTACTTTAGCTTCAACAGCATTAAATAGTGTGCGCTCTAGAGCAAGAAATGGCAATACAGCTATTTTACCTGATGTTGTAACCATTGACCAAGCAACATTACGCACCGCAATACACCATGAGAGAAGAATTGAGTTGGCCATGGAATATGACCGTTTCTTTGATTTGGTGCGTTGGGGCCAATCGCAAAGCGCATTAGCTGCTGCAGGCAGACCAGGCTTTGTTGCTTCTCGAGATAATTTGCTGCCAATCCCTCAAACTCAAATTGATTTGAGTAAAGGTGTACTCACTCAAAACCCAGGTTATTAACTTTTAAATTAAAGAAAATGAAATTTTCAAATCAAAATAGAGTTTACCTTTTCGGTTTAACCGTATTGTTAGCCATCTTCTCCTCTTGTAAAAAGAGCGATAATCCAAACGATTTACCAAGTGTGAATCCTCAAGATTATGCGGGAAAAATTGATGGCTTTGGTTCTGCAGACGAGATTTATGCTAAAAACCTAGTGGCATATTGGTCCTTTGATGGAAACAAGAATGAAACGAAATCTGGCACTGCACCAACATCTTCAGCAGGAGATAGCTTTATCCCGGGAGGAGTAAAAGGACAAGCATTAAAGTTGAGTGGAGGCTATCTTTACTACGGCAAACAGTTCGATGCCTTTAAAACGGGCGCTTTTACAAGTTTTACCATAAGTGCTTGGGTACAAATTTTAAACAATGGAAGTAAGAAAACAATGCTTTTTCAAATCGCCAGACCGGGCATGTTTGATGGAAATGTAGACTTTGTCTTAGAAACCCAGGCAAATCCAGCCAGCAACGTCGATTATCTTCAAATTCATCCCACGTTTGCAACCGTTGGAGGTGGAAGACAAGACAACATCAACAATTATGGCGCAACCAATGTGTCGCCAGCAATTGGCGCAAACAAATGGATAAATATAATAGTTACCTACGATGCAAGTGCTGGTACGTTTAATATTTGGGGAAACGCCGCTAAAATTGGCAATTACCCAGACAGAGGAACTGGCGATGCGTTGTTCAAATCTTATGAGCCAAACGAGATTATCATTGGTGGAAATTACAATGTCATTCCCAGCAAATCTGTAAATGCAGACACTGGGTTTGCGCCAATGACCGGCTCTATAGATGAAATTAGGGTTTACAATACCGTGCTGCCCGACGCTTACATCAAAACACTCTACAACCTTGGAGTTGCAGGTAAATAAAAAATTCTAATTCTGGCTTATCTTTCTTAAGCCAGAATTTTAAAAAAATCACAATTAATATGTTTAAAAGGTATTTTAAGTTTTGCCTACCGTTGGTTATTTTAGTTACCCTAAATGCCTGCAAAAAAGGCAGTACGCTTACAGAAAAGCCGCAAGACGCCCAACTTTCTTTTACTGTTGATGGGGCTTACAACGGAACATTATCTTATAACAATGTTGCGGTAAGGCCAAAAATTTCCACTGACTTTTCACAACAAATAGGTGCAAATTCTATAAGTAAAATTACTTGGAAAACTAATGCGGGACAAGAAGTTGCGTTTCAATCGGGCTTTAGCAACAACAATAAAACACTCACGCTTACACCAACCAAAGATTTAGCGTCCTTCGAAAAGTATTTGGTGGTGATACCTAGTGATTTGATGACGCAAAACGGAGGTGAAATCTCAAACCCTATCCAAATACAACTACAAACTGGGTTAGATGGAAAAGATAAATTCCCACAAATCTCAGATGATGATTTACTTACTCTTATCCAAAAACAAACCTTTAAATATTTTTGGGATTTTGCACATCCAGCAAGTGGCATGGCTAGAGAGCGCAATACTTCTGGCGATGTGGTTACAACTGGTGGTTCTGGTTTTGGGATTATGTCTATCGTGGTGGGAATAAACAGAAATTTTATCAGCAAAGCTGATGGCCTGGCGCGCTTGCAAAAAATTGTTGGCTTTCTTAAAACAGCCGATACCTTTCACGGTGTATTTCCACATTGGTTAAATGGCAATACAGGCAAAGTAATTCCATTTAGCACTAAAGATAATGGTGCTGACTTGGTAGAAACTTCTTTTTTAATGCAAGGTTTGATCGTTGCGAGACAGTATTTTGCAGAAAACAGCCCACAAGAAAATCAATTAAGGGCAGACATTAATACGTTAAGTAGTAGAGTAGAGTGGGATTGGTTTAGACAAGGAGATCAGCAAAAGCTGTTTTGGCATTGGAGTCCAGATTACAACTGGGACATTAACTTGCAGGTAAAAGGCTGGAACGAATCATTGATGGTTTACGTATTGGCTGCTTCCTCTGGTACGCATGGCATCCCAAAATCTGTGTATGATAATGGTTGGGCAGACAATGGCGGCATGAAAAACGGAAATACCTTTTATGGAGTTTCTTTACCATTGGGGCCTGCTAACGGAGGTCCACTTTTCTTCGAACATTATTCTTTTCTCAGCATCAATCCTATGGGTTTGAAAGATGCTTACGCTGATTATCAAGCGCAAACGTTAGCGCATACCAAAATTAACTATAACTATTGTGTGGCCAACCCAAAGAAATATGTAGGTTATTCTAAAGATTGTTGGGGCTTAACCGCAAGTGATATCAATGGCGGTTACACTGCAAGTTCCCCAGATAACGATGGAGGTTACATTGCGCCAACTGCCGCCATTTCCTCTATTGCTTATACGCCAACAGAATCTATGGCTGCCATCCGCTTTTTCTATTACAAACTTGGCGATAAAACCTGGGGCGATTATGGCTTTAAAGATGCCTTTTCGCTTACAGATCCCTGGTTTGCCGATTCTTATTTGGCAATAGATCAAGGGCCGCAAATAGTTATGATAGAAAATTATCGCACAAAGCTAATCTGGAACTTGTTTATGAGCGCACCTGAAGTAAAAATGGGGATGCAAAAATTAGGCTTTACAAGTCCGAATCTATAATTTTATTAAACATGAGAGATAAAAAACTCGTTTTTGCAATTGTATTTTCTGCCGTATGCATCTTTACCCAGTGTAAAGCGCAGAAGTATGAATCGATTTCTAAGACACCCGCAATTGAGAAAAATCTTAGCGACGAACAGTTATTGGATGTGGTGCAAAAACAAACCTTCCAATATTTTTGGGATGGTGCAGAGCCTAATTCTGGCGCAGCTAGAGAGCGATATCATGTAGACAATATTTATCCCGCAAAGGATAAAAATACAGTTACTACTGGAGCGACGGGTTTTGGCTTATTGGGTATTATCAGCGCAGTTGACAGAAAATTTGTAAATAGAAGCGACGGGGTAGCGAGATTAACAAAGATTTTAGATTTCTTGGGCAAAGCCGATAGATTTCATGGCGCCTGGCCGCATTGGCTAAATGGAGAAACTGGAAAGGTAATTCCATTTGGAAAAAAAGACAATGGCGGCGATCTGGTAGAAACATCTTTTTTGGCACAAGGACTCATTTGTATAAACGAATACTTTAAGGACGGCTCTGCAAAAGAACGAGCCTTAGCAAAAACGGCAGACTTTCTTTGGCGCGGAATAGACTTCAATTGGTATAGAAACGGCGGTCAGAATGTACTGTTCTGGCATTGGTCGCCAGAGTATGCATGGCAGATGAATTTTCCGGTTAAAGGCTATAACGAATGTTTGATTATGTATGTATTGGCTGCCTCTTCGCCAACACATACGGTTCCTGCTGCTGTCTATCACGAAGGTTGGGCGAGAAACGGTGTTATAAAAACAAGTTTCGATGTGTATGGACATCATTTTACCTTAGATTATCAAGGCGAAAAAAACAGTGTTGGCCCATTGTTTTGGGCACATTATTCTTATTTAGGTCTAAATCCGAAAGGGCTAAAAGATAAATACGCGGATTATTGGCAAAACAATGTAAACCAAACACTTGCCATACACGATTATTGCGTGGCAAACCCGAAAGGCTATAAAGGTTATGGCGAAAATAGTTGGGGTTTAACCGCAAGTTATTCTGTAAATGGCTACTCGGCACATACCATTAACAATGATCTCGGTGTGATTTCTCCAACCGCTGCCATTTCCTCTATTCCATACACGCCAAAAGAATCTATGAAGGTAATCAGGCACCTTTATGAAGATTTAGGCGATAAGCTTTGGGGCAAGTACGGTTTTTACGATGCTTTTTCTGAAACAGACAATTGGTACCCGAAGCATTATTTGGGGATAGACCAAGGGCCAATGGTAGTTATGATAGAAAACTACAGATCGGGTTTGCTTTGGAAATTGTTTATGAAGAGTGCAGATGTGCAGAAAGGATTGAAGAAATTAGGGTTTAAAAGTAGCGAAATAAAAACGGATAATTAAAGGTCGAGATGGTTTGATTCTGTAAAAACGCTGTTGCAACAATTGAAAAATAGCGTAGCTTTAAAAACTATTCGTTTTTTGCTGCAGATAAATTTTTTTAACCATCTCTAATCACTAAATAATGAAAGCGAAATTTCTTTTCACAGTGTTAATTTTAACAAGTATAACTTCACGATTATTTGCAAAAGACTGTAATCAAAAATAAGCTAAATTAGAAACTTATAGATTTTTTTAACGACCATGAAAAAAATTCTTTTACTATTTATTACCGCAGCTCTTAGTACAACAATATATGCGCAACAAAAAACCTCAGCACCCTTTCAAGATGAAATAAATGCTTTTAAAGTCAAAGATGCAGCAGCAATGCCTGCAAAAGATGGTATTCTTTTTATCGGTAGCTCATCTTTACGTAAATGGACAGATTTAGAAAAGGTTTATGCAAAATATTATGCCATTAATAGAGGTTTTGGCGGCTCTAAGTTGTTAAACGCCATCTATTATGCCGATGACATCATTTTTCCTTATCAACCAAGACAGATTTTTATTTACAGCGGTGAGAATGATATTGCCGAGGGTGCCAGCGCAGAAATTACTGCCGATAGGTTTAAAATTCTCTTCGGTCTCATCAGGAAGAAAATGCCAGAGGTCCCAATCGAGTTTATTTCGATAAAACCAAGTCCGAGTAGAGCGCAATTTATGCCCGAATTTTTACATGCAAACGCATTAATCAAAATATTTTTGGCAAAGCAAAGTAAAACAGATTTTATTAACGTTTATAGCAATATGCTAAACGCGAATGGAAAGCCGATGCCTGATATATTTTTAGAAGATAATCTCCACATGAACCAAAAAGGCTACGACATTTGGATTAAAGCCATTGCACCTTTCTTAGTAAAATAAACCCCCCTAAACTTTCGAAATGAAATTATTCAAATTAATTTTTATCCTTTTTACCATCGTAAATCTTAATGTTTTCGCACAAAAAAAGGCAACCGCAAAATCTAGTCAGATGGATCAATTTGTAAAATCTTTAATGTCTAAAATGACGGTAGAAGAAAAAATTGGTCAATTAAATTTGTTAACCGGTGGCGAAGCAACAACAGGTTCAGCAGTCAGTACAGATGTAGAACAGAAAATTGCTGCTGGCAAAGTTGGAGGTATTTTTAGCTTAACCACGCCAGAAAAAATTAGAAAAACACAAGAAGCCGCTATGAAAAGTCGCCTAAAAATTCCAATGATTTTTGGTCAAGATGTAATCCATGGGTATAAAACCGTTTTTCCAATTCCTTTGGCATTAGCCGCAAGTTGGGATTTACCAATGATAGAAAATACGGCAAGAGTTGCGGCGCAAGAAGCTAGCGCCGACGGTTTAAACTGGACTTTCTCTCCCATGGTTGATATTGCACGCGATGCGCGTTGGGGACGGATTTCAGAAGGAAGTGGCGAAGACCCATTTTTAGGCTCGGCAATAGCAAAAGTAATGGTTAAGGGTTATCAGGGCGATGATTTATCAAAAAATAACACCATTATGGCTTGTGTAAAACACTTCGCTTTATATGGCGCTGTAGAAGCTGGGCGCGATTACAATACCGTTGACATGAGCAAAGATAGGATGTACAACGATTACTTTCCACCCTATAAAGCTGCCATTGATGCCGGTGCTGGAAGTGTGATGGCCTCTTTTAACGACATTAACGGAATTCCTGCAACTGCAAACAAATGGTTGTTAACCGATGTGCTGCGCAAGCAATGGGGTTTTACAGGCTTCGTGGTGTCAGATTATACCGGAGTGAATGAATTAAGTGCGCACGGGTTGGGCAATCTTCAACAGGTAAGTGCAAGAGCTTTAGTCGCCGGAACAGATATGGATATGGTTGGCGAAGGATATTTAACCACGTTAAAAAAATCTATTGCCGAAGGCAAAGTAACCATGGCACAGATAGACAATGCCTGCCGTTTAGTTTTAGAAGCCAAATACAAGCTTGGTCTATTTGCAGACCCATTTAAATATTGCAGCGAGGAGCGTGCAAAGACAGAAATTTCTACGGAAGCCAACTTAAAAGCTGCCCGAAATGCTGCAGCGCAAACCTTTGTGTTGTTAAAAAACGAGAACAACATTCTTCCGTTAAAGAAAACAGGTACAATAGCTGTCATCGGTCCGCTCGGAAATACCAAACCAAATATGGTTGGTACTTGGGCAGTAAATGCCAATATGGATATCGTGCCGACTTTGGTAGAAGGCATTGAGCAGGTAGCAGGAAAAGATGTAAAGGTTACTTATGCTTTGGGTTCTAATTTAACGGCCGATTCGGTGTTGCAAAAGAATAGTACCATGTTTGGCCGCGACATCCCTAGAGACAATAGACCAGAGCAAGACGTTATTAATGATGCGTTGAAAGTGGCCAGCAAAGCTGATGTAATTGTTGCTGCCTTAGGAGAATCTTCGGAGATGAGCGGTGAGGCGTCTAGCCGAACAGATATTGATATTCCTGAAGTGCAAAAAAGACTTTTGGCCGCTTTGTTGAAAACAGGAAAGCCGGTGGTATTGGTGTTGTTTACGGGCCGCCCATTGGCCATAAAAGAAGAAAGCGAAACAGTTCCGGCCATTTTAAACGTTTGGTTCGGAGGTACAGAAGCTACTACTGCCATAGGCGATGTGCTTTTTGGCGATGTAAATCCATCTGGTAAACTGCCAGTTACCTTTCCTCAAAATGTTGGACAAGTCCCTATTTATTATGCCCATAAAAATACAGGTAGACCTTTGCCTGCCGGCGGATGGTTTTCTAAATTTAAATCCAACTACCTTGATGTAAGCAATGATCCGCTATATCCGTTTGGCTTTGGTTTAAGTTATACCACGTTTAACTATGGCGAGGTTAAATTAAGCAATATCTCTTTGAATCCTGGAAAGACGATTACGGCAACTGTCAGCTTAACCAATACCGGAAAAGTAGTAGGCAAAGAAGTAGTGCAAATGTACATTAGAGACCTTGTTGGCAGCACAACTAGGCCTGTAAAAGAGCTTAAAGGTTTTCAGAAAATTAGCCTTAATCCAGGAGAAACCAAGGAAGTAAGCTTTAAAATCTCTGAGGACGATTTAAAGTTTTACAATGCCGATTTAAAATATGTAGCCGAGCCAGGAGATTTTAAGGTTTTTATTGGAACAAATTCATCGGACGTGAAAGAAGCTGATTTTAAGTTGTTAAAATAGGTTATCGAAAAATTTAAGCGATGAAATGGATTAGAATAGGCTTACTTTTAGTGTTTGCAGTTGCCGCTAGCAATGGCTTTGCGCAAGACACCATGATGTTTAAAAAAGTGGTGTTTGCTAAAAAGGGAGACACGCTTAATTTGAGAGTGCTGTATCCAAAAGATTTTGATTCTGCCAAAACCTATCCAATTTTATTCTTTTTACACGGCAGCGGCGAGCGCGGAAACGACAATGAAAGTCAATTGGTACATGGCAGCAAGCAATTTTTAAAAGATAGCGTGCGGAATGCTTTTCCGTCTATTGTGGTTTTTCCACAATGCCCAGCAAACGATTATTGGTCGGATGTGAATATTGTAACGGAAAACGGAAAGCGGACTTTTAATTTTCAAAAAGATGGCAAACCAACCAAAGCCATGCACGCACTTTTGGCTGTGGTTAAAGATTTTCTACATCGAGATTATGTAGATAAAAGCCAAGTTTATGTTGGGGGTTTATCTATGGGCGGTATGGGCACGTATGAAATGTTGCGAAGAAAACGCCATACCTTTGCCGCGGCTTTTGCCATTTGTGGTGGCGATAATTTGGCAAACGTTAAAAAATACAAACACGTTCCACTTTGGATTTTCCATGGCGCGAAAGATGATGTTGTAGATCCGGCTTTTTCTGTCGCCACTGCAGAACGATTAAAAGTTTTAGGCGATGAAGTAAAACTAACCATATATCCTAATGCAAACCACAACAGTTGGGATAGCGCCTTTGCAGAACCAGGTTTTTTGCCTTGGTTGTATGGGCATAGGAGGTAGAACGTTGGATTCTCGGCGGCAACCCGCGCTATTGGCGGGTAATTTTTCTAACTGGTTTTTTTTATCCCGCAGATTGCGCTGATGTTCGCCGATTTCTTTCTGCGTAAATCTGTTTTATCTGCGGAATCTTTCTTTAGCAGTTTGTTTTTCTCTCGCAAATTACGCCGTTAGCGGTAAGCGTAGCGAAACTAACACCCGGAATTTAAAATCATAAAACTTGCGTATCGATAACTTTTAAGTTAACTTTGCGAAATGAATTCTGAAAAACAAATCATTTTTCACAAACACTATTTCAACGACTTCTATTTGGAGCAGACTGAGAAAGTGCAAGAAAAAATTGAATACGTTTTTAAGATTGTGAGAACCGTTCAAAATGTTCCAAAAAAATTCTTCGACCACATGAAGGGAACGGACGGACTTTATGAAATACGAATTGAATTTGAAAGCAATATTTACAGAATATTTTGCTGTTTTGACAAAGGAAATTTAGTCGTTCTATTTAACTGTTTTCAAAAGAAATCACAAAAAACGCCGAAAAAGGAAATCGACTTGGCATTGAGATTAAAAAATGAATACTTCAACTCAAAAAAGAAAAAGTAATGAACAAAGAAAATATCAGAAATGCTAAAAACTTTGACGAGTTATTAGACATTAAATACGGGAAAATCGGAGCTGAAAAACGAGACGCATTTGAAGAAAAAGCTCAATATTTTGTAATTAGCGAGATGTTGAAGGAAGCTCGGAAAGAAGCCAATATGACGCAGGAACAATTGGCTGACAAAGTTGGAACTAAGAAAAGTTATATTTCTCGACTAGAAAACGGAAAATGCGACATTCAGCTTTCTACTCTTTATAGAATTTTCGAGTTTGGACTTGGAAAACGAATAAATTTAATGTTCTCATAAAAACGCCCAACCGCTAACAGCAAATTTATACAAAAATGGCTGCCAGTGGTTTACATTATTTCATAAGTTATTTGATTTGGTGAGGGCTGAAAATGGATTTGCAAGCAATGCCATTTCTGCACAAATTTTCAAAACGATCTTCGCTGATTTCTGTTCTGCGGCAACCTGTTTTCTCTGCTGGAACTATTTTTAACCCTTTGTTTTTGTCCCGCTGATCACGCTGACGTTCGCTGATTTCTTTCTCTGCGGGAACTATTTCTGTTCCTTTCAATAATTCCATTCGCTTTTCGAAACATCAATTGATCATTTTAACTTAACATTAATTGGCTAATATATTTAGTGTTTTTGATATTTTGATGATTAGTTCATCAATACTTATTAACAGGTTGGGTTTTTGATAAGAGGTTTTTTTTATGGGTTGGCTTACTCTTGGCATGTTTAATAGTTGGGTTATCTCAACGCAAAAAAGCCTAAAGGGATTAACTATTTGCGGGATGTTAATAGAAAATTATCGCACCTTTTTCAAAAATCTTTCTATAACTCTTTGAACCGTTTTGATTCCAGCTTATTGTTACTCCGGCGGCTGTTTGTTGGCGGTTGAAAGAGCGCTAACGATTGTCCCACGGGGATACCTTTGGCAATTGACAGAGCGCCCAAATAGTTTTCTTAAACCTTAACTAGCATGCGTTTTTTTACGTCAAAAAAAAATCCAGAAAGGATTACATGTTTATAGGAATTGTTCCAAGCGAATCGTTCGACCCTGGCGGGGTCGAATCTATTGCCAATGGGTTTTATAAACATTCCAAACGCCAACGTTGACAATATCTTTTTTCTGGCAGCTGTTTTTTGGCGTCTTGCTATTCGCGCTAACGACAGGAACGGCATCCTTTTTCCCCGGCTTTTCTGCGGGGGAAAAGATATAGTGGATGGCGTGCCCGAGCGCCCAAATAATCATCCATATTAAATCTGTTTCCGAATCCTCATCATATTCTTTACGGAACGATAGAGAAGCTTTATCTCAAATCTTTTATATTTGTAAAGAGACAAAGAAGATAAAATTATGCTAAAAGGATTTTTTAATGTACCCGAACCTATAAATGAACCGATTTTAAATTATGCGCCTGGCAGCAAAGAGCGCGAGTTGTTAAAAGACGCACTCGCCGAGGCGCGCGCGCAAGAACAAGATATTCCAATGTATATTGCGGGTAAAAAGGTTTACACCGAGAAAAAGGGAAGGTTAACACCGCCCCACGACCATAAACACGTGCTGGGAACATACAGTATTGGCGATAAAACCCACATTAACCAAGCTATTGAAGCTGCACTGGCGGCAAAAAGTGATTGGGAAAATTTATCGTGGGAACACAGAGCCGCAATATTTTTAAAAGCTGCCGATTTAGTTGCTGGAAAATACCGTTACAAATTAAACGCTGCAACCATGCTTGGGCAAAGCAAAAATGCTTTCCAGGCCGAAATTGATGCTGCGTGCGAGTTGATAGATTTTTTACGTTTCAATGTAGGCTATATGGCCGAAATTTATAAACAACAGCCGCCAGTTTCTCCGCGTGGTGTGTGGAATAGGGTAGAGCAACGTCCGCTAGAGGGTTTTGTATTTGCGCTTACTCCTTTTAACTTTACAGCCATTGCAGCCAATTTACCAGCTTCTGCCGCTATGATGGGCAATGTAGTGGTTTGGAAACCTGCCGATACCCAAATTTATGCTGCAAATGTTTTGATGGAAATCTTTACAGAAGCTGGTGTGCCAGATGGCGTTATCAATTTGGTTTATGCCGACGGGCCAGAAACCGGTGATGTAATTTTTAACCATAAAGATTTTGCAGGTATTCATTTTACAGGTTCTACAAAAGTATTTCAAGAAATTTGGAAGACCATAGGAACTAACATTCATAAGTACAGATCTTACCCACGCATTGTGGGCGAAACAGGTGGAAAAGATTTTATCCTTATTCATCCTTCTGCACAGGTGGATGTTGCCAGTACCGCGATTGTGCGTGGTGCTTTCGAATACCAAGGGCAAAAATGTTCTGCTGCTAGCAGGGTGTATATTGCAAAAAGTTTATGGCCAGCCATAAAAGAAAAAATGGTTGCAGATTTGGCGACATTTAAAATGGGAGGCACCGAAGATTTTGGCAATTTTATAAACGCTGTGATAGATGAACGGTCTTTTGATAAATTGGCGAAGTATATCGATTCGGCCAAGAAAGACAAAGGCGTAGAAATTATTGCCGGTGGCAATTACGATAAGAGCAAAGGCTATTTTATAGAACCTACGGTTTTGGTTACAGACGACCCAAAATACACCACCATGTGCGAAGAGCTTTTCGGCCCAGTATTAACGGTTTACGTGTATGAGGATAAAGATTTCGACGCTGTGTTGGAGTTGATTGATGCGACTTCGCCTTATGCCTTAACAGGTGCGGTAATTGCGCAAGATAGATATGCGATTGAAAAAGCAAGCCATGCATTACGCAATGCAGCAGGTAATTTTTACATCAACGATAAATGTACAGGAGCAGTTGTTGGTCAACAGCCATTTGGTGGTGCCAGAGGTTCTGGTACAAATGATAAGGCTGGTTCGATGATTAATTTGTTGCGTTGGGTTTCGCCACGTACCATTAAAGAAGTGTTCGATTCGCCAACAGATTATCGTTATCCGTTTTTAGCAGAAGATTAATTTTATAATTAGAAACCGCAGAAATTTCTTAATAAAGGTAGTTTTTGCGGTTTTTTCGCTTTCGCGCGAAGAATTTTTTATGGGTGTAACGCCCAAATTTATTTTCATCCAAATAAAAAAAAGATGTACAAAACGCTACAACCCATTCTACAAAAAGAGTTAGAAGACATAGAAAACGCAGGTCTATATAAAAAGGAACGTGTAATTATTACCCCGCAAGGTGCCGATATTAAGGTGCAAGATGGCGGAGATGTAATTAACTTTTGTGCAAACAATTACCTCGGACTTTCTTCTCATCCAAAAGTATTAGAGGCAGCAAAAAAATCTATTGACGAGCATGGCTATGGCTTATCTTCGGTGCGATTTATTTGTGGTACGCAAGATGTACACAAAGAATTAGAGGCAAAAATCTCGGAGTTTTTGGGTATGGAAGATACCATTTTATATGCAGCCGCTTTTGATGCAAATGGTGGCGTTTTCGAGCCTTTGTTCGGTGCAGAAGATGCTATTATTTCTGATGAACTGAATCACGCTTCGATTATAGATGGTGTGAGGCTTTGCAAGGCGCAACGTTTTCGATATAAAAATGCAAATATGGAAGATTTGGAAAAGCAACTTATCGCTGCCAAAGATTGCCGTACCAGAATTATAGTTACCGATGGTGCATTTTCTATGGATGGTTCTATAGCTCCGTTAGATAAAATTTGCGATCTCGCTGATAAATATGATGCTTTAGTTATGATAGACGAGTGCCATTGTAGCGGTTTTATTGGTAAAACTGGTCGAGGAACGCACGAGCATTTTGGGGTTATGGATCGCGTAGACATCATTACTGGAACTTTGGGCAAAGCTTTGGGCGGAGCTTCTGGTGGCTTTACCTCGGCACGAAAAGAAATTGTGGCCATGCTCCGTCAGCGTTCTAGGCCTTATTTGTTTTCGAATACCTTAGCTCCCGCAATTGCAGGCGCATCTATCGTGGTGTTAGATATGCTTAGCGAGACCACAGATTTGCGCGATAAACTAGAAGCCAACACCAAATATTTCAGGAAAAAAATGACTGCTGCTGGCTTCGACATTAAGCCTGGCTTTCATCCAATTGTGCCGGTAATGCTGTACGATGCTAAAATTGCCCAAACTTTTGCGGCGAAAATGCTTGACGAAGGTATTTACGTGATTGGATTTTTCTATCCTGTGGTTCCAAAAGAAAAAGCAAGAATTAGGGTTCAAATTTCTGCTGGGCACGAGCGCCACCATTTAGATAAAGCCATAGCTGCGTTTACCAAAGTGGGGAAAGAGTTGGGAGTGATATAAGGTTGAGGTTGAGATTGAGACTGAGGTTTAGATTAAGGCCGAGTCTAAGGTTAAAGGCAAGTTTCAGCAACGAATAAGGAGAAAAGATTAAAGACAGGGCGCTCATTCTACTTTTAAAAAGATGCGTAGCTTCGGCCGAACTCATAGCGGTGGGTTTCAACCTACTGCGTTTAGCCCGCAGACTCTGTGAACTTTGTGAAAATCTCTATGTGCTTTGTGGTGAAAACTAAACCACAGAGAACAACAAGCAAACTGCACAAAAACCTCAAAGAGAAGAAGTCTTTAAATTTTACTTTGTTAGCTTGGAATAAGCCTTTGTTAACTTTAAGGTAAAATACCGTGGGTCGGTTCATTTTCTTGCAATTAATTGTCCAAAACTCGTTTTTGAACTCGGCCAATAAAAAATAATAATCAAAATAGCCGTATATTTGGCTCGATGCTACAGGATAAAATTCAGAAATATACAGAAGAAATAAATCAGTTTGTTACGCAAAAGGCAGATGAACTAGAGCAATTTCGTATTAAATATTTAGGTTCTAAAGGAATTATTAAAGAAGTTTTTGAGGAATTTAAAACGGCTTCTGTTGATGAGAAAAAATCTTTAGGCAAGGTTTTAAATACGTTTAAACAACTTGCAGAAAGCAAATATCAAACTTTAAAAGAAAGTGCTATTGAAGGAAAAGCCGCTAACGCTGATGAAAATTTAGACCTGAGCTTGCCTGGCGAAGGATTCGAGATTGGGTCGCGGCATCCGCTTGCGCTTGTACGTAGAGAAATTGTAGAAATCTTTGCAAAACTGGGCTTTACAGTTGCCGAAGGTCCAGAAATAGAAGACGACTGGCATAATTTCTCTGCCTTAAACTTTCCAGAAGAACATCCTGCGAGAGATATGCAAGATACTTTCTTTATTAAAAAGGCAACAACCTCCCGCTCTGCTGGAGAGGGACGGGGAGAGGCTATAGGCGATATTGCTTTGCGAACCCACACGTCTAGTGTACAAGTACGCATGATGGAGCAAGGAAAGCCGCCATTTAGAGCCATTATGCCGGGTAGGGTTTATAGAAATGAGGCAATATCTGCTCGGGCACATTGTTTTTTTCATCAAATAGAAGGTTTGTATGTGGATGAAAACGTTTCTTTCGCCGATTTAAAACAAACCCTATTCTATTTTGTGCAAGAGCTATATGGCGAGGGAACTAAAGTGCGTTTCCGTCCTTCTTATTTCCCGTTTACAGAGCCAAGTGCCGAAATGGACATATCTTGCACCATTTGTAAAGGTGCAGGTTGTACGTTATGTAAGTATAGTGGCTGGGTAGAGATTTTAGGATGCGGAATGGTAGATCCCAATGTGTTGGAAAATTGTGATATAGATTCAAAAAAATACAGTGGCTTTGCTTTTGGAATGGGCATAGAGCGCATTGCAAATTTAAAGTTCGAGATTAAAGACTTGCGGTTGTTCTCAGAGAACGATCTTCGGTTTTTAAAGCAATATAAATCCGCCTTGATATAATGCGGTATTGTCTTGTTTTTTTGCTCTGTGTTTTTCTGCTTGGCGGATGCGGGAAAGAGCAAAACTTTATTCCAGATGTACCTGTTAATTTTAGCTCTCCACTAACAGATCCTCGGTTAAGCGCGCTAAATGGAGTTGGTAGTGCTGTCATTATCAACGGTTACGGAATATCTGGACTAATCATTTATAGAAGAATAGATGGTAAGTATGTTGCTTATGATAGAACGAGTAGTGTAAATCCGCAACAGAGATGTGCTGTGGTTCTAGATTCGGGATTGTTTACTGCAACAGACCCCTGTTCTGGCGCCAAATTTATCTTAGAGGATGGTTCTCCGGGCAAAGCGCCCGCTACCAGGTCTTTAAAGCAGTACGTCGTTTCGATATCGGGAGGAATAGTGTTACATGTAACAAATTAAAATGGAAGCCGAAAAAATTAAGGAAACCGTAAAAAAAGCAGCGAGAGAGTTGTTTAGAAAATATGGCTACCATAAAACCAGCGTAAATGAAATTGCAAAAAAGGCACGTATTGCAAAGGCAACCATCTATAAATATTTCGATAGTAAAGAACAGGTTTTAGACCAAATTTTAATGGACTATTTGGATGTAAACCTTAATGAAATCTTGCATCAAAAAGTGACCTATAAAAATGAAGAGGAACATCTAAAAGCTTTGGTGATGCGTACCAGTCGATTGTCTTTTACGGTATGCAACGAGTTTATAGGTTGGGATTTCGTTCGAGAGAACGCAAATTCGCAAGAGTTTTTAAAACACCTCTCCGATCAGTTAGAAGCGCTACTACTAGCCGCTTATTTGGAATTAGACAACTTTAAAAACAACCCATCCAGACGAGAGGGGCTTGCATTCCTGTTAAAGGCTAGTAAAAGCATCGTTTTCTCCTTCGCCTTTACTTCGGTTAGTGATGCCGATGTTCGAAAAAACTTTGTAAGTTTTCAAAAAGAAATTTTGCCGTTTTTGGTTAAGGCTGCGTTGTAGTAGAGATTTTTTTAAGAATGTTTGGGTGCTTACAAATAGATTTTTATCAAGCGATTATTTGTGGAGATTCAATTCTGGTATCTTATTTATTCTTGCGTTTTTTTTGTCAAGCACCGACAGCGTAAAAATTTCTTGTTATTAATTTATGTAGGCAGGCTTATTTTCCCCATGAAAACAGATGGTACACCCTTGCCAAAACTAATTTTTTTACCGCAAAGCGTTTCGTTAGCCAATATGGCAAAAAGCACGGCTTCTTTGGCATCGGGTTGAATGCCCAACGCTGCTGTGGTGTCAAAATTTGCCCTGGGTAAGTTTTTTCTTAATAGATCAGTCAATAAAGGGTTATGTATTCCGCCACCACTCATAAAAACCCAAAATTCTTTCTCTTTGTTTACACTTTTCTTAATGGCGTTTACTATACCGTCTGCAGAAAAATGACAAAGCGTAGCCATGACGTCTTCCTTGTTTATTTTTTCTGTTGAGGATTGCTTTTGTGCTTGATGTAAGTAGTTTAAATTAAAGAGTTCTGGGCCAGTAGTTTTTGGGAAATCTAACTCAAAAAAGCCATGACCTAATAAGGCCGACAAAAGCTTTTGATTTGGGTTTCCACTAGATGAAATTGTGGCATCTTTATCGTAAAACCTGCCAAAATTTTGTTGCATGTATTGATCCATTAAGGTGTTTCCGGGGCCAACATCGGTAGAAAAAACAGCGGAAGCATTTGAATTGCCGGGCAAATAGGTAAAGTTTGCAATCCCTCCAATATTTAGCATAATCCTGTTTTCGCCCTTTTTAGAAAAGATTAGGTAATCGCCATAAACGGCCAACGGTGCGCCTTCGCCACCTGCCGCCAAGTGTTTTTGCCGAAAATCTGATAAAGTGATTATGCCAGTCTTGAAAGCAATGTGGTCTCCATCGCCAATTTGTAAGGTGCCGTTGGGATAACCTGATAACCGGTGTAAAGATTTTGGCGCATGAAAAATAGTTTGACCATGGCTGGCAATAAAGTCAATGTCGGCAGCTTTATAACCCCACGTTTCCAAAGCATCATTTATAAACGTAGCGTGTACATTAGCAATATGTTCGTTCATCAAACATACCAAATCCAAATTTGCATTTTTTTTAGAAAAAACGGCTTTTATTTGCTTTCTAAAAGCGTCATCATAGCTTGCGGTGCAAAACTCAATAACCCTAATTTCGGTATCGACACCGTAACCTCTAACCGTGCAGAGTGCAATATCTAGGCCATCCATAGAGGTGCCGCTCATCAAGCCAATAATTAGCCTTTCTTGCTTATCGGCTCGTTGGTATAGGTTTTTAATTTGATTGTTCATGTAATTTTAGTTTTGTCAATCGAATTTTTAAAAAATTGCTTAAAGCTAGGTGTAAAAAACAGCTTTTTCGAACTGGCGTGTGTTAATTATTTCTATCTTTGCTGCTCCGTACTCATTTAACCAAAAATTAAAAACCATGGCCAGATTAAATTTACTGGAGGAAACACGTTTTGAAAAACTTCCCGTTACTGTATTCAAAAACCAAAAAATTGCTTCAATCGATGTTGCGCGACGAATAAGTGAACTTATCAAAAAAAAGCAAAACGAAAACCTACCTGCAATTTTAGGCTTGGCAACCGGCGTTACCCCTATCGATGTTTATGGGGAGCTTGTAAGGCTTCATAAAGAAGAGGGGCTAGGTTTTGCAAATGTGATTACCTTTAATTTGGATGAATACTATCCCATGCAACCTGGCGCTGCCCAAAGCTACGTAAGGTTTATGAACGAACACCTTTTCGATCATATAGACATAAAAAAAGAAAACATTCATATTCCTGACGGTACGTTAGCTTTGGAAGATATTCCTTCGTTTTGTATCGGATATGAAAAAATGATTGGAGAACTCGGAGGATTGGATATTCAGATTTTGGGAATTGGCCGTACGGGACATATAGGGTTTAATGAACCTGGTTCGGCACCCAACTCTGGTACGCGTTTGGTAACCCTAGATGATTTGACCCGTAGAGATGCCGCTAGAGATTTTGGAGGTAAGTCTTTTGTGCCAACCAAAGCAATAACCATGGGTATTGGCACAATATTTAAAGCGCGCGAAATTATTTTGATGGCCTGGAACCGTAAAAAGGCATCAATTATCAAGAAGGCTGTTGAAGGCGAAATTTCTGGAGAAGTGCCCGCGACTTATTTGCAGCTCTCAGAACATGTAGAGTTTATTTTAGACGAGCCAGCAGCTTCCATGCTTACCCGGTTCGATACACCTTGGTTGGTAAAAGATTGTGTTTGGACTGAAATAATGATTCGGAAGGCCGTTATTTGGCTCGCAAATACACTGAGGAAACCTATTTTAAAACTTACCGAAGACGATTACAATAACAATGGCATGGCGCAATTGGCCACAGAAAACGGGCCGGTTTACAATATTAATATCCATATTTTTAATAAATTACAACACACCATAACTGGCTGGCCGGGCGGCAAGCCAAATGCAGACGATTCGCAACGTCCAGAGCGCGCAGAGCCAGCCAAAAAAAATGTCATCATATTTTCTCCGCATCCTGATGATGATGTGATTTCTATGGGAGGCACATTTATCAGGCTGGTGGATCAAAAACACAATGTACACGTGGCTTACCAAACCTCTGGCAATACTGCCGTATGGGATGACGATGCCTTGAGATTTGTTGAGTTTAATGTAGACTTTGCCACTAAAATGGGCATGGATAGTGGAGAACTCAAAAACATCTACCAAAACATGCGCACTTTTATGCAGCAGAAAGAACCAAATCAGGTAGACACCCCAGAGATTCAGACAGTTAAGGGTTTGATAAGAAAGGGTGAAGCCATTGCTGGAGCGAGGTATTGCGGTTTAGACGATGACCATATCCATTTTCAGGCCTTGCCTTTTTATGAAACGGGCAAAAATCAAAAAAATCCGGTTAGTTTTAAAGATGTAGAACTGACTATGGAGCTGCTGCAGAAAGTTAAACCTCAGCAAATATTTGCAGCTGGTGATTTTGAAGATCCACATGGAACCCACATTGTATGTTTTAACATCATTTTAGATGCACTAAGTCGTTTGCGAAAAACTGAAGATTGGGCTAAAGATTGTTGGTTGTGGATGTATAGGGGGGCATGGTTAGAATTTGATATGTACGAGATCGAAATGGCAGTTCCGTTAAGCCCTAAAGAGCTGGAACGAAAAAAGTATGCTATTTTTAAGCATCAAAGTCAAAAAGATAGGGCCGTTTTCCCTGGAGACGATTCGAGAGAATTTTGGCAGCGTGCAGAAGACCGCAATAGAGAAACAGCAAAGGGCTACGATGAACTTGGGCTTGCAGAATACGAAGCTATGGAAGCGTTTGTAAGATGGAAGTTTGAAGAAGAATAAATACTGGCTTAACTAGTAGTAAATTATTGATAGTCAATTAATAGTTGATTATCAATAATTTATACTCTAATTAAACGCCTGGTCTGCGACCACCGCTATACAAAAGGGAGATTTCCGCTAATATCTTTTACTGCACCTGCAATTCCCCTCCTTTGAAAGGGATGCCCGAATGTCATTAGCTTAAGGAAACCCTGTCGTTGAGGTTTAATATAAATTACATTTTGATTTTAGCTCCTTATAGCCAGCTCACTAGTCCCGGCCTAGCAGCAGTTTGGAGGGAAAAACGCCAGAAGCTGCATGCAGAAGCCGTACACTTTGCAGCTACGAATAGGATTCGCAGCCTTGCGCGGGAATAGGCCTAGGGAAATGCCTCGAATCATCGGTATTGAACAGCTTGGCGAGTTTTTACCCAAAGAGGTGCCAGCCTTAATTTATTCAAGGGTCGTTATTGATTAATGTGTTCGTGAGCTCGCAGAAAAATGCTCGGTTTTTGTAAAATTTTTATCGAGAAAAATTTTTGAAGTCCTTGCGGCTAGCACAGCGTTAGGTCTGTCGGATGTTGTTTTCTGGAAGGCTGAATGGAGCAGTAATAGAAGTCATATAATAGTATAATTATTTGATAAGTAATTAATTGATTATAAATAATGTCAATGGTAGGTACGAAGCGTCTCACAAACAAGAACTGCTCGTAGTATTTATTACCGAGTTGTGAGATTTTTTTGCTATTTTCAAAATGACGAAACCGTTAAGTTAATCATGTTTGAGGGGCTGCAAGGCGGGTGGTTTTTTTGAAGAAATCTATAATGCAAACAATTTGCCTTAGTTATTATAGGTTTTTTTGAAGCTTTAGATTTAACCGCTTTCGCCTTTAAAAGGAAATAGGTATTTTTGCGGCATTATTTTTTAGATAAAAAATTATTTTATGTTGAGGACGGTAACTTGTGGGGCATTAACCATAAAAAACTTAGGCGAAAGCGTTGTGCTTTGTGGTTGGGTGCAAAAATCTAGAGATTTAGGTGGAATGACCTTTATCGATATCCGTGATAGATATGGCATTACGCAACTCGTTTTTAACACAGACGATAATAGCGAGCTTTGCGAGAAGGCACGTAGTTTAGGTAGGGAGTTTGTTATAAAAGCCAGCGGAACTGTAGTGGAACGGAGCAATAAAAACCCCAAAATGGCTACAGGTGATGTAGAGATAAAAATTACAGCGTTAGAAATTTTAAATCCGGCCAAACTACCTCCATTTTTAATAGATGATGAAACAGACGGCGGCGACGAGCTGCGGATGAAATATAGGTATTTGGATCTGCGCCGAAGTCCGGTACGCAATAACCTCATTTTGCGCCATAAAATGGCACAATCTGTACGCCGGTATTTAGATGGCTTAGATTTTATAGAGGTAGAAACGCCAGTTTTGATAAAATCTACCCCAGAAGGTGCAAGAGATTTTGTGGTGCCAAGTAGAATGAACGAAGGCCAATTTTATGCATTGCCTCAATCTCCTCAAACATTTAAGCAGTTGCTTATGGTTTCTGGATTCGACAGGTACTTTCAAATTGTAAAGTGTTTTAGAGATGAAGATCTGCGTGCAGACAGACAACCAGAGTTTACGCAGATAGACTGCGAGATGAGCTTTATAGAACAAGAAGATATTCTAAACACTTTCGAAGGCTTAATTCGCACCTTATTTAAAGAAGTACGCCACTACGATTTGCCAGAAGTTCCGCGGATGCAGTATGCAGATGCCATGCGTTTTTATGGATCTGATAAGCCAGATACCAGGTTTGATATGCAGTTTTTTGAACTAACAGGGTGGGTAAAAGGCAAAGGTTTTCCTGTATTTGACAATGCAGAACTTGTAGTAGGCATCAATGCTAAAGGTTGCGCGCATTATACGCGCAAGCAATTAGATGCACTTACAGATTTTGTTAAGCGCCAGCAAATTGGTGCAACAGGTTTAATTTACATGCGCCATAACGACGATGGAACTTTAAAATCTTCCGTAGATAAATTCTATAATGAAGAAGAGCTAAGGGTTTGGAGTGCAGGTTTTGAAACCGAACCAGGAGATTTAGTTTTGGTAATGGCCGGCTCAAAAGATAAAGTACGCAAGCAATTAAGTGAGTTGCGTTTAGAAATGGGCAACCAATTGGGTTTGCGCGATAAAAATACATTTTCTGCCTTATGGGTATTGGATTTTCCGCTATTAGAGTGGGATGAAGAAACTGAGCGCTACCATGCCATGCACCACCCATTTACCTCGCCAAAACCAGAAGACATTAAGTTATTAGACACCAAACCGGGCGAAGTTAGGGCAAATGCCTACGATATGGTGGTAAACGGGATAGAAATTGGAGGCGGTTCCATCCGTATTCACGATAGAACTTTACAGGCATTGATGTTTAAGCATTTGGGTTTTAGTAAAGAAGAAGCCCAGAAACAGTTTGGTTTTTTAATGGATGCTTTTGAGTTTGGCGCACCTCCACATGGTGGCATCGCTTTCGGTTTCGATCGCCTAACCTCTATTTTTGCCGGCTTAGATTCTATTAGAGATGTAATTGCTTTCCCAAAAAACAACTCTGGCAGAGACGTAATGATAGACAGTCCAAGCACCATCGACGATAAACAGTTGAAGGAGTTGAGTATAAGGGTACAGCTATAGGACTATAAAATGGCAGTAGTTCTAAAAATGTCTAGTTAAAAAATTAATTTTTTAACTAGACATTTTTTTATGGATTTAAAACGCTGCTTTTTTAGATAGATGATCTTCCTCAATTTGGAGAAAATTTAAAGCCTTTAATAACCACTTCAACACTTTTTCCATCAGTTGGGGCGTGGCCATCGAATAGCCACAAATTGATAAATACGGGCATCTCCAGAGAACTTACCGGTACATCTGCGGTACCAAAAGTTTTCGATGCGAATAAGCCAGTATCATCATCATTAAATCCTTTTAAGCTTTTTAGCGTAATTTCTGTGGCTGTTCTTATAAATCTATGTGTAGTTTTTGTATCACTTATAGAAAATTCTTGTACATAGCTTGCCGGTTTGGCGTCTGTTTTACCTGTTTGCGGATAAATGGTATAGTTTAGATTCGGGTAACTGCTATTGCCCCATCGTGCAATTTCGATATCCATCTCGTCAAACCTATCGTTACCAGAATAATTGAACAAGCCGAGAACTACATTCTTATCTAGCGTACTCAATGCACCTTCCACTTGCCATTGGTAGTTGCCGTAACCCAATTTTCTTAAGGTCGAAACCTCGGCGCATTCCCAACGGTTTGTCGTTTCATTTTTCTTGATTAACAGGTGAAGCCATCCTTTCTCATCTACCCAAACATTTGCGCCACTCCAATAATTTGGGCCAGGACCTTGCGCATTGCTGGGCTTTCTTACGCGCCAAGTATAACCAGAAAAACTTATCGTATCAACCAAATTACCATATTGTAAAGCCGAAATTGGAGTTTTGTCTTTCTTTGGATTTACAATTTTCTTAGCACACGATGCTAAAATCGGCAGACAAATAAGAACGTAGAATAATTGTTTCATAAAGATATATTTGCGCTGTTTAAAAAAGAACGATAAACATTTTTTAGCTGTTTATCGTTCTATATTTACTTTTTGGCAATAAGTCATAAATTTTATCTACTAAGCTATGCTTAATAACCAAGTAGAAAATTCTACTTTAAAATTGTGCTCACTTTATCTAACAAGGAGTTAGGGCCTGTCACATCATAATCTTCTGCCCAAATGTATGCGCCTTTAAAGCCATTGTCTTTAATGTATTGAGCTTTTTTTGTAACCAGCGGAATCCCATTGTAATAAACACCCTTTGCTATTGTAGCCGTAAACTCGTTTTGCGGCGCAGAAGCATCTGCTGCAACGATGTCTTTATAAGGCAAATACCCATACGACCCATAACTTAGATTATTGCCATTGGCATCTAAAGCGTTGTAAACTATGCCAAATGCGGGAATTCCTAAAACCAATTTATTTGCCGGGTAGCCTTTAGTTACCTTCCAGATATTTGAAGCATCTATAAAATAACTGTAAGAAGACTGCTGTGCCAATGCAGAGCCTGGAAACACAGTACCATTTTCAAAAGTGTGCACGTTGAGCCAATCGGCTTCGCTCAAGCTGCCGTATTCCCAATGCAAATAATTTGTCGTTACAGTAGCAGTAACAAGAGAACCAGTGGGCAATGCAGCTTTAAGCTCGTTAAGAAACGGCGCTACAGAATTTACCATTTGAGCAGAAACAGCATAAGAGTCATTTCCCAAATCGGTCATCATTATATCTATCCCATCTAATTTTCTTGCAACTACATAAGCCTTTAGTAATGCAATAATTGATGCCCGGTTACTTGAATTTGTTATAGAAAGGCCGAAATCGGTACTGTTGTACAATCCCCAACCGTCTACACCAGATAACCGTCCAGAAACACCTAATAAAACAGGCACGCCGTTAATATGGCCGCGGGCAACCAACTCGTCTATATTCTGGTTAAAATTGGCTTTAGAAAAATCTATAGAAGTTGGCGAAATTACCTTAGCACCATTAATGGCAACGTGGGTCACTTTTGTCCAATCTATATTTGCTGCGGTTCCGTTTTCTGATAAATAAGCCATCACCACGTTGGTGTATGGTTTTGGTGTATAAGTGCTTGGACTTACCAACACTTTGGATATGCGTGTGGAAACAAGACCGTTGTAGCTTGCCTCAAGTTTTATTTGATATTCGCCGCCTGCGGTTGGGGTAAAAGTATAGGCAGTATCTGTAGATACTTCTTTGCCATCTACTGTCCACATTATTTTAGATTTTTCTTCTGGTTTTGGCGAGAAGGTAAGGCCACTGTAGGTGGCAGACTGTCCTTGGTTTATAATGATAGACGGCGCTCTAAAAACACCTTTTGTATCAAAAATGCGGGGATGAAAATTGTCATCTACCTGCGCTTCTTGGCCTTTTTTGCAGCTGCTAATGGCGCAGATGATTAGGCTTGTAAATAAGAAATAGGATAATTTTTTCATGTGAATATTCTTATGGTAAATAACTTATTTTTTAATATTATTAATTATTGTCAGCAATGAATTGTCGCCTTGGGCATCGCCAAGCAGCTGCCATATCATCACACCGCCGCCGTGTTTTTTTACTACAAACTTTACTTTTTTTGTAATGGTAGAAACGCCGTTGTAATAAATAGTTCCTTGGTCTGCAATAGTGACGCTGTCTGTTTTGGCTGCATCTGGGTAGCGTGCCAAAATATCGCTATAAGTAAGGCTAGCTGGTATGCTAGCTCCAAATCCATAACCATAATAGGGTAGGCCGAGTATTAATCTGTCTGCAGAAATGCCTCTTTCGGTATTCCAATAGTCGAAATCGGCAACAGCATCTTTGTATGATGAATGCTGACCTGGGTTGCTTTTGTTCCATGGCCCGGTATGGTCATAAGCCATTACGTTTATAAAATCGAACAAAGAAAGTGCCTCATCAGAAATGGTGTGGCCGTTCCAAGTGGCTACAGCAGCAGTTAAAAGCTTTTTATTTGGTTTGAGTGCGCTCGATAGACTATTTATCAACGCATCGTAATTGCTATCGATAAAGTCGCCTTCCAAATCTACGTCAATTCCATCAAACCGGTATTCATCGGCGAAAGCCAACATATTGGTTACCCATAGCTCACGGTTATTAGATTGTAACAGCTTTTTGAGAAATACTGGTGGGTTCCCTCCGCCAAATGAAAATAGCACCTTAACGTTTTCGGCATGTGCTTTTTCTATCAGTGAATTTAAGCCTATCGGTGCCGTTAAATTCCCCAAAGAATCTGGATTAAGGAAGGCGACATTCAAATGTGTAATCTGCTTAAAATTTACTTTTGAAGACGCTGTATCTAAATTTCCATGAGACATTACATATCCAACCACTCTAAAAGGTGGTTTTTTATTCTTTGTTACAGCTCCAATATAGTTGGCAGCATTAACATGAAGCGCAAAAAGCGACAATAACAAAATAACGAATGAAGTGTGTATCTTTCTCATTGATTTTATTTAAGCTTATTTGGCAACATCCCACCAAACGCGTCCATTCCAGCTATCAACTCCGCCCATCCGTTGTAACGCAACATCGAAATTTGCTTTGTTTTGCTCTTCCTCTGTGTAGGGATATTCGAACCTTCTTGGGATAGTAGTGCTCTCTCCAGTTTCTGAAACGCCCACAGCTGGAGTTAAAGCAGGATAACCAGTTCTTCTCCAGTTGGCGTAAGCTTCTGGTCCGTTTAGTAGAAGCGTAACCCACATTTGGTTGTTTATCAGTTCTATCTCTCTGCCTGGCGTTAATTGGTTTGCTTGGATAAATTGGTCTATTTCTGATTGTGGGATGCTTGGCCCATCTGGAAAAAGATTTAATTGCTTGCACGCGGCCTCGAGCCCTTTTGCATAATGGGCACTTGCGCTTCCGCCAAAAGTTGCACCAAATCTAACGGTTGCTTCGGCCAGTAAAAACTCTACTTCGGCATAAGTTTGATGTAAGAAAGGCGCATTAAATCTTAGTAAAAAATTTGCAAGTTGTACTTTTTCGTCGTTATTGGTGGCTGAAACAGTAGTTCCTCCCGGCAAAGTTATAGTTACAGCATTCAAATACGGGGCATCATAAATGTAACTTCCTGGTTTAACACCAACATAGCCCTGCAAAGGCACTATTTGATCGGTAATATCCGTGCGGTCTTTCGGTACGCTAGCAGAATTATCTATATAGTATCTTGCCATATATTTAAGCCTGGGATCATTAGTACTTCTTAACTGGTCTATAAAAACGGTTGTAAAGCGACCTGGAACAGCGCCGCCATTAAAAAACGATGCAGACACCGCGTTACCCTTTATATTTCCTTGACCAGCCCCTTCGTAGGGATTTCTAATATCTTCGTGTTGCAACTTGCAAATGTCTGCGTTAGAGGCAAAAACACCAGCATCAAAGGCGGCTTGCGCTTCTTTTTGCGCTTTCGCAGGGTCTACTTTTACCAACCTCATGGCTAAACGCAAATGAAGAGAATTGGCAAATTTTTTCCAGGCAGCAATGTTTCCATTGTAAAACAAATCTCCCTTAACTACATCTTTTGATGGATTTAATTGAGCAGAAGCAGCAGAAAGTTCTTTAAAAAAGTCGTCGTAAACATCTTGTTGTTTGTCAAATTTGGCATTTACGCCCAGACCAGCTTCACTATACGGAAGATCACCGTATAAATCTGTTAATCTATCGAAGACATAAACCTTCATAATTCTGCACATTGCATTTAAGTTGGTTTTATTTTCTACTCCGTTAGTTCTGTTTACGGCATCTATAATATTTACAATATCGTTTGGATAGGAATCATTCCATAAAGCACCCATTGCGCCTGGATTTTTAAAATAAATTCCACCCCAACGGTTGCTATAAGAACCTGCTATTTGCTGTACCAAGGGTAAAGTCATTAAAAAGCTTGTTCTTTCATTCACGTTTAAATCTCCAGAGAAGCGCAGTTGCACAGTAGATAACTGGATCGCAGGATCTATGTTTGCGGACCTTGTGGGATCTATATTGGTATCGCCGAACTTCTTACAAGAGCCCAATGTTAAGGTAAGGCCGAGAAAAATAAGTATCAGTTTGTTTATGTCTTTTTTCATGATGTTGTCTTTTAAAATAATCATCTCCGTTAGAACCTAAAATTTAAGTTGAAACCATAACTACGTCTGCCTGGCAAAGAACCATATTCAATTCCTTGTCCGTTTCCATTGTTATAATTAGAATCTGGATCTACGTTTGGAACGTCTTTATATATGATGAAAGGATTTCTGGCCACTAAACCAACTTGAACATCCTTAATTTTCCATTTGCTAATTAGCGAAGATGGCAAATTATAACTTAATGTGAGCTGCCGAACCTTAACGTAAGATGCGTTATAGATATAAGGAACTGCAACCGCAGTAGTAATATTACCCAATGTTGCCCAATAGCTAGATGGCTCTATTGCCTGCGTATTTTGCTTATAAACCGGATTGCCACCAGCGTCTACCCCGGTTTGTACAACCCCGGCTGGCACCAGGCCTCTAACTTTGCCTGCCGCTGTCCACTGGGCTATGGTCATTCCGGCTGCTTGTCTGTCTTCTTCTGATGCAATCCACTCTGCCCGGCCAGGTAGTGTAGATTTTAATTCTCCACCTGCAGCTGCAAAATAATTGGTTAGCGATAGTAAATCTGCCCCCCATTTAACATCCAATACCGTTCCAAGACTAAAGTTTTTATAGCTCATGGTGCTGCTTAAACCGCCGGTCCAGTCGAAAACCCCTTTTCCCAAAACCTCTCTATTATTACTTAACATAGGCTGCAGGGTTTTTGCGTCAAGAATAATATTCCCGTTAGGGTCTTTTTGATAATTGTATCCTAAAATTGCGCCATAAGACTCGCCCGGCATGGCTACTACAGAGACTCCTGCCCAACGGGCATCAGATAGGCTGATAAAAGGAGTTCCTTCTGCCAAAGATTCTACGGTATTCTTGTTCCTGGCGAAAGAAACGTTCAAATCCCAATTAAAATTTTTGGTTTTAACTGGCGTTCCACTTAGTGCAATTTCTAAGCCTCGGTTGCTAATGGTACCTGCGTTTATAATTTTAGAGTTGAAACCAGATGAAGGAGCAGCAGGAACAATGTTAAGCTGATCTTTAGATTTTGCATTATAGTACGTAATATCTAATCCCAATCTGTTCTTAAAGAACTTAAGTTCTGTACCAAACTCGTAATTAAATGTGGTGGTTGGTTTTAAATCATTGCTAAATTTTATATCGGTAGATAATCCGCCGGTAGGCAAACCATTAAATGGTAATGAGTTGCTTCTGTAATATTGGCTTGTTAAATATGGATCGGTATCTGATGCTACCTGCGCTACAGACGCCCTTAACTTACCAAAAGTTAAAATCTTTTTATCCATTTTAAAGGCATCGGTAAAAACAAAACTGGTGCTTAACGATGGAAAAAATTTGCTGTTGCTATTTACCGGGAGCGTAGAAAAAGCATCTTGTCTTAACGTAGCATCTACATACAGATAATTCTCGTAAGCAAAGGTGGCTAATCCATAAATCGAATTAAAACTTCTTCTACTTGCCACAGGAATTACAGATTGAGTTGTATAGCTGGTTGGAATAGCAACGTCTGTTATGGCCTGGTTTGTAAACTGATTATTAGTTCCATCTCTTTTGTTCCTAGTTATGCTTGCGCCCAACCTTAAAGACACAAATATAGATTTACCAATTTGTTTTTTTGCGCTTAGCAAACCATCAGCTTCTATAGTGCTATATTTTACATTATTTTGGTTTAGTGTACCAGTCAAGGCGCCGGGAGTTGTAACAGGACTGAAATCTCTAAAATCTACCTGCGTTTGGTCTGATGAGCCTCTAGCCTGGAAACTTAGCCAGCTTAAAATATCATAGTTTAACTGTAACGATGCCAGCAACCTGTTTTTTTTACTGGTATTGCTCATTTCGTTAATTACCCAATACGGATTTAGGCGATATTGATTGCCGTTATTCCAATCTAAATAACTTCCATCAGCATTTTTATATTCGTTTGCAAACCGCGCCTGATCTACCGTATTAGCCAAAGAAAGAAAGCTGTTTCCAATATTCGACGGAGAATCTGCCAACGAAGGCCTGTTGTTCACATCTTCATTTAGATAAAATGCCCTTGCTGTAAGGCTTATTTTTGGGCCAAATTTAGAGCTTCCGTTTAAGGTAAAAGAGTTTCTGTTAATACCGCTTGTTGGAATGATATCTTTATTTGAAAGGTTAGAATAAGAGAAACGGAAGTTCGAGTTATCATTACCACTAGAAAACGATAGCGTGTTTGTGAAGGTAGAACCGGTTCTAAAAAAACCATCTATGTTGTTTGGAACATAAGCGTAAGGTCTTTTTTGCCCTGTGCCCGTAATTACCGATAAGCTTGGATCTATGCGAGCACCAAAACTGGTGTTAAGCGTTCCATAATCTTGCTCTCTCACATTATTTATCAACTCTTTTGTGCCCTGTCCGTATAAAGACTGGTAGCCATCATAACTGGTAAGTTGTGTTTCTAAAGACGAAGTACTGTTAAATTCTATCCCTAAATCTTTTTTGCTGCTTCCCTTTTTAGTGGTGATGAGTATTACTCCGTTTCCTGCCCTAGAGCCATACAAGGCAGATGCGGATGCACCTTTTAACACACTTATGGTTTCAATATCATCCGGACTTAGTGCCGAGATGGCATCGCCCAAATCCACGCCTCCAGCATATTGGCCAGACCCAGCGCCGCCATAGTTAGAATTATCTATCGGGATGCCATCTACCACATATAAAGGCTGGTTATTGCCAGTTAAGGTGGTGCTTCCCCTAATAATTACTTTAGATGCACCCGCAGGGCCGCCGGCCGTTCCGCTGATAATTAAGCCCGGAACCTTGCCCGCCAAGGAGTTGATTACGTTGGTTTCTCTAGCCTTGTTTAAGGTAGATCCATCCACTTCTGATACTGCATAACCCAAAGATCTTTCTTCTCTACTTATGCCAAGCGCAGTAACAACCGTAGTTTTTAAAGTGGTAGAAGTTTCTGCTAATACAACTACAATGTTGTTGGCTCCAGCTACTATGGCTTTTCGGTGGAAACCTATGTAGCTAAAAATAATACTATCGCCACGATCTGCCTCAATTCCAAACCTTCCATCTTGATTTGAACTTGCAGTGAGGTTCTTGTTTTTATTAAACACAGTAACGCCAGGCAATGTTGTACCCTTATCATCTTGGACCGTTCCATTTAAAATAAAAGATTGCAATGTAGAATTAACGGTCATTTTTGTGGCTTTTGCCATCGCCGAATTCATAAAGCCAACCAATAAAAGCAATCCTAAAAAGGATTTTGCAGATAGGCCATAAAAACAGTAGTAGGTTAGATTTTTTTTCATATTGTAGATATTGTTTATTTGTGTTACAATCCTTAGGTATCATTTGCTGTGGTTGTTCTCTTTACAACAGCGGCGTTAATTTCGGTTAGATATACTAGAGCATAAAACTTAAGGCTAATAATATATCCACGATTAAATGTTCTTAAATTTAATTATGTGTAAGCCAAGTGTAAAGGGAACTTTAAAATCTTTAAAAACAGTATCAGAGAAAAAAATCTTTACCAAAATATTAAAACGCTTGTCAAGTATTGGTATTAGTTTTCGACAAATCCAACTTATTACCAATGAGAGCATATAAGAAGAAAGAAAGATTAAATATATTTGATAAATCAAAACTAATAAAAAGTTTTTAATACTTTTGTGTTAATGTTATAAAGTTTTTGATTTTTTTTAATTTTAACAACGTTTGCTAAAAATAGTATTGCTGCAAGGTTGAAATTAAGAAGTAAAATGGGTATGGAACGGAAACTAATCATTGTTCATTTCATTCATCGCTTTAAAATATGAGGTAAGTAATTAACTTTACGTAGATTTTATAAAGTTTGGCTTACTTTTAAGCCCTTAGTTAAAATGTAAATTCAAAAAATAATGTTTAAATCCATATTATAGAGCCCCCAAGAATATAAATGTTTGATCCTAACCAAAAGAACTCGAAGCTTTATTTTGAAATTATAAAGTTTCTTTATTATGGCAAGTTAATGTCTTGCGCCGAACTTAGCTTACAAATGAGCAAAAGCATACCTCTTGTTGCAAGATTGTTAAGTCAACTTGTAGACAAAGGGCTTTTAATAGAAAAAGGCTACGCTGCGTCTAGTGGGGGCAGAAAGCCATTGCTTTATGGCGTGGCCCCTGGGCAAATAAATATTGTAGCTGTAGCAATGGATCAGTTGTCTACTCGAATTGTAATTGTCGACTTTTTTAACAACTACCTAACCGAGATAGAGGTTGTAGATTTAAAACTGCTAAATAATCCAAATTCACTTGATGAACTTAGTGAAGCTATTTCGGCGCACATTCTTAATTCGGGAATAAGTAAAAACTCTATACTAGGCATAGGAATTGGTATGCCGGGTTTTGTTAACGCAGAAAAAGGGGTTAATTACACTTATTTAGACTCGGGTTCTGACAGTATAACTTCCCGAATTTGCAGGACTTTGAATCTACCAGTTTTTATAGATAACGACTCTAGTCTTGTGGCGTTTGCCGAACTTAAATTTGGTGTTGCTAAACAAATTAAAGACGTAATGGTAATTAATTTGAGCTGGGGAATTGGGCTTGGAATGATTATTAATGGCCATTTGTTTAGAGGTCATAGTGGCTTTGCGGGCGAGTTTAGTCACATTCCAATTTCAGAAGAAGGTGCGTTATGTTCTTGTGGTAAGCAAGGCTGTTTAGAGGCACAGGCTTCGTTGTTGGCGGTAGCCGAAAAGGCAATTGAAGGAATAAAAAGCGGGAGAAAAACACGATTGACTTACGATCCGAAAAGCTCGAAAGCAGTTGTTGGAGATGCTTTGATGGAGGTTGCAAACGAAGGAGACCAATTTGCGATAGAACTTTTATCAGAGGCGGCTTATGAAATAGGTAGAGGCCTTTCTATTTTGATTCATATTATTAACCCAAGGGCGATTGTTTTGAGCGGAAGGGGCGCCAAAGTGGGCAAGTTATTGCTCGCCCCAATTCAGCAAGCCTTAAACAAATATTGCATACCCAGACTGGCCGAAGACACAGAGATTTACATTTCTGATATAGGCTTCGATGCCGAACTTATTGGAGCGGCTATTTTGGTAATGGAAAATGCTGAAAAAATAGAAGAGCCTATTTCCGCCTACACCTTAACATAAATCTTTTTCTTGTCTAAATAGTAGCCGATTGGCCAAATTAGCAACATATAGGTAACAGCAAAAAGCAACGATGCATTTTTTCCTGATGTAATATTTAGAAAAATAGAGTGGTAAACCACTGCTCCCAAAGGCACGCCATTTATTCTGATTAAATAGACAAGACTGATTATTATCCAAGAAATTACATAAAGAAACAAGGGATTTCTGCCAAAAACGGCAAAAAAGTATGTCCACTTTTTGAAATTGAGAACTTCTATGATGTACATTAAAATTGCCAAAAGGAAAAGATCCATCCCAATTGAGTATAAAACGTAAGGACTAGTCCAAATCGGTTTATTTATTGGGAATACGATATTCCATACCTGGGCAGCAATTAGCAGCGCTATTCCAAAAACAATCAACTTGTTGATGGTAGAAATGTTATTTCCGTTTTTCTGAATAAATTTTCCGACAAAGAAACCACCCATTACATTCACTACCGCAGGGAAAGTACTCAACAAACCTTCAGGGTCGAAGGGAATACCAAAGCCATGATAGATGTTTTTAGCTGATAAATACAGCGCATCTAACTTTGATGATGCATTGTTTTCTAAGCTAAACGGATCAGGATGGGTGCCAAAATGATACATGATAAACCAAAATCCAAAGAGGAGAAAACCCGATATAAATAAAAGCATGCGCGAGTTAAAATAATAAATTAGCAGGCTAGCTATACCGTAGCAAACAGCAATTCTCTGCAAAACTCCCCAGATTCTTATTTCGGCAAGATTTTTAAAAACGATTTGGTGGTTTACCCAACTAACGTAAGGAAAACCGTTAAGGAACAGGCCGATAAAAAATATTAAAAGTGTACGCTTTAATACTTTAAAAAGAAAATGAGAAGAGTTTTTTTTGTCTAAATTCCTCATACTAAAGCTCATGGCATTGCCAACCACAAACAAAAAAGTTGGGAAAACTAAGTCTGTCAAGGTAAATCCATTCCAAGCGGAGTGTTCGAAAGGGGCGTAGATTGCTTTCCAATCTCCCGGGTTATTCACAACAATCATCAACGTAATCGTTAAACCTCGTAATACATCTAACGAGAGATATCGCTGCTTTGGTTTCGAAAAGTTTTCCATTTCAATTCTTTAGTTGCTGCAACTTAGTAATTTTTTTATTAACTATCACATTCTTTTATTTTTGATTTAGATAAATTTTGCTCCAATTGGCGCACGCCTGCCGAGTGTGATTGAATAGAAAAAGAAAGACTACAACAGAGTTGAGCCGAGCAGGTTTAATTTAATGCCGTTTTTTTATTAGTGCTCTTTGTGAGATCTTCTTGGCGCGATTTGTGGTCAGTTGCTTTTACCTCTAGTATTTTATCAACGCCAGTATTGCATCCCATTTTCTGGGTTCATTTCTTAAAAGATTAAACTTGGCGACCAGCGGATCTTTTATGGGTTTTTCTGTTTGAGGATCCATCTCTTAATTAAAAAAAAACCTTGGTTAGAAATTTTTCTTTGCATAAATCTTTATCCCAGAACTTTAAAGGCATTAGGTAATCTACAGTAAAAACAAGTTTTAGCATTAAAATTTACCACAATTTTTTACCACTTCTTTATAAAAATTTACGTAAAGCGGCAATATTTTTTTAAGGTCGAAATCTTTTGCGCGCATAAAGGCGTTCTCTTTAAATTGGTTTAATGTGTTGTCGTCTTTTAAAATTTCTATGGCATGCGCTGCCATTCCTTCTATATCGCCAACATTATCCATATAACCACAAAAGCCATCTACGTTAAGCTCTGGCAAGCCGCCAGCATTAGAAGACAACACCGGAACTTTGCATGCCATGGCTTCTAAAGCCGCCAATCCAAAACTTTCAGACTCTGATGGAATGAGGAACAGATCACTAACAGATAAAATCTCTTCTACCGCATCTTGCTTACCTAAAAAACGCACATTTTCGCAAATTTTTAGTTCTCTGCAGAGTTGCTCATCATAGGCGCGTTCTGGCCCATCGCCCACCATTAATAATTTGGATGGAATTACTTTTTGAACTTTTTCGAACACCCTAATTACATCCTTGGTTCGTTTAACCTTTCTAAAATTGCTGGTATGTATTAAAATACGTTCGTTGTTTGGAGCAATTGCTTTCTTAAAATGGTCTTTCGCCTGTAGGCTAAAACGGTTTAAATCTATAAAATTGGGAATAACCCTGATGTCTTTGGTAATCTTGAAGTGCTTAAGCGTGTCTTTTTTCAAGTCGTTAGATACTGTTGTTACACCATCACTTTGATTGATTGAAAAAGTAACCACAGGTTTATAGGTTGGATCTTTGCCAACCAAGGTAATATCGGTGCCGTGCAGCGTGGTAACCACAGGAATATCAATGCCATAGCTTGCCAAAATTTGTTTGGCCATAAATGCGGCAGAAGCATGTGGAATGGCATAGTGAACATGTAAAACATCCAGTTTTTCAAACCGTACCACATCTACCATTTTACTGGCCAAAGCCGATTCATAAGGTGCGTAATCGAAAAGGGGGTAATTGCGTACCGAAACCTCGTGGTAAAATAAATTTGCCGAGAAAAAATCTAATCTTGCTGGTTGGCTATAGGTGATAAAGTGAACTTGATGTCCCTCATTAGCGAGCGCTTTCCCCAATTCGGTGGCCACAACGCCACTGCCGCCAAAAGTTGGGTAACAAACTATTCCTATTTTCATGTGATTGATACAGAATTTACTTTGACAAATGTACCCCAATTATGTTAAAAAATACGGTAAGTAAAATGCAATAAAAAAGCCCGATGAACGCTGGGCACTATCGGGCTTTTTTTAAAAAGAAGTTTGCTAGGCGATTGCTAGGAGCGCTCTTGATTGCAGCGGCATACTTTTTTGGCTTTTTTTTGCCAAGAAAGATACAGTCCCGCACGTGCGGGATAAAAGCGCCCAAATAATTGTAGAATAATTAGTTCTTTGCGATAAAAGTAGAGATAGAGTGCGCCAAGCTTTTTGCATCTGCAGCTTTGCCATCCAACATCAGTTTAAATGGAAGCTCGTCATTAGACGTATTTAACACAACCACCACAATATCTCCATTTGGATTTTTGAACGATGTAACCTCTAACTTATCTCTGTTGGTTGATGCATTTATACGCTTTGCGCCAGGTTTGATAAATTTAGAAAACTGCCCGATGTAATAGTATGCATTGGTAATCATCAACTTACCGGTATTGGTATCTGCGTGGATGGGTGAAAAACAGAAATTGCCAACGTGATTTGGTCCGCCGGTTTGGTCTAATAAAATATTCCAATCTACCCAAGCTTCGGTGCCGTCGTTAAAATCGTTTACCATAGAATGGCCGTATTTTTCGCCAAGTTTCCAATTGTAAATGCTATCTAAGTTGAATTTTTCTTGGCAACCTTCTGTAAAAATTAAGTGTTTATCGGGAAAGGCTTCTTTAACTTTTCTAACGTTATCGAACTGCATTTTACTGCCAGTCCAAGTTTCGTACCAATGGAAACCAATTCCCCACACATATTGCGCAGCTTCGGGGTCATTTAAAATAGTACTGGCGCGTTGGTAAACCAAATCTCTATTATGGTCCCAAGCAATTAGTTTTTTATCGCCTAAATTGTTTTTCTTTAAGGTTGGGCCTAAAAAGTTCTTTATAAAGTCTCTTTCTTCGTCTGCGGTGTAAAGGCAAGACTCCCAAGTTTGAGTTGCCATTGGCTCATTTTGAACAGAAAGCGCCCAAATAGGCATGTTCTTTTCTTGATAGGCTTTGATGAATTTTACGTAATAATCTGCCCAAGCTTGATCGTATTCGGGCAATAGTTTACCTCCATGCAACATGCTTTTATTGGTTTTCATCCATTCTGGCGGACTCCAGGGCGTTACCAACAACTTTAAGTTATTTTTTGTTGTTTGCATTGCCTTTTTTATCAACGGGATTTTAAATTTCTCATCGTGGGCAACGTTAAACGTGCTTAAAGATTTGTCTTTATTGCTTACATAGATATAACTGTCGCTAGAAAAATCGCAGCTATTTATGTTGGTTCTGCCAATAGTGTAGCCAATTCCCTTGTCTGGGTCAAAATAGTCGGTTAACAATTCCTGCTGCTGTGCAGCAGGCAGTTTTGCGAAAGTTTCTGCCGCAGCATCGGTAAGCGCGCCTCCCACACCTTCAAAGGTTTGAAACTCGTGCTTAGGATCTACATACACAAAAACCTGCGTTTCTAATGGCTGTGCACTTGGCCCAAATTTTAAATCTGCCGTTTTAGACAGGCGGAGGTCGGTGTTTTGCGCCGTGGTAAAAACCTCTACTACAGTTTTTGGTTGCCGAGTTTCCTGCTGTTTATTAATGCTGCAACTTGCAAAAGCAAGAACAGAGATGGCTAAAAAAGTTTGTCTTTTCAAAATATTAGGTTTAAGTTGATTTCTGTAAGATTACCATACATAAGTGGCTACACTGCCAGGCCTCAATGTGCTTTGAAGCGCTTTGCCTCCAAAAAGCACATTAAATTGTTGGTCTGCATTACCGGTATTTGTTACGATTAGCACTTTTTTCCCATCCGTATTTTTAAATGCAACACTGGCAAGGTTTCCGTTAGACGTAGATGCTATGCGCGAAGCACCCGGCCGAACAAATTTAGAGGCTTGGGCAATGATGTAATACGAAACGTTTTTTATAACAGAAGACGATGAGCCAATGGTTAAGGCGCCCAGACACGTAGTACAACCGCCAGGTGTGTGTGGGCCAAGATTTTGGTCTGACGCCAAATTCCATTCCAATACATTTCTACTCCAGTTTCTGGTGGCACCGATTATTAAATTGCTAGTATGCCAACTTAAATCGCCATCAAAAGATCCAGAGATTGGCGTGTATTGTTCTGTAAAATATAGATTTTTATCTGGATAAGCATTATGTACCTGAGAAAGCGAATTGATGTTTCCTGCATACAAGTGAAATGCAGATCCATCTACGTATTTGCTCGCATCGGCATCTGCCAAAATGGTTAACGGGTATTGTGGCACATCTGCATTATGATCGTACACAATAATTTTTGTGGCTACACCTTTTGATTTAAACGTTGGCCCTAGGTTATTTTTGATAAAATTAGCTGCATCTAACGCGGTCATTACCATACTTGGATTATTGTCTGGATTTAGAGGCTCGTTTTGTGGAGTGATGGCATCTATGGTAATTCCTGCAGCTTTCATTGCTTTGATATACTTAACAAAGTAATTGGCGTAAGCGGCAAAATATTCTTGTTTCAAGAATCCACCTTTAGAGCTTCCGTTGGTTTTCATCCAAGATGGAGCGCTCCACGGTGTTGCCATAATTTTTATGCTTGGGTTTATGGCTAAAATCTTTTTTAAGATTGGTATCAGATTTTGCTGGTCTGGCGCAATGCTGAACGAGTTTAGATCTACATCGATTTGTCCATTAGTCAAATCATCATAAGTAAATACATTGGCATCTAGATCAGAAGAACCTATGCTTATTCTTAAATAACTTACCCCAATACTGTTGTTTTCTGTAGAGAAAAGGTCTTTTAAGGTTTTGTCTTGCGTTTGCGCATCTAAGCTGTTTAGCAAAAAAGCGCTCCCACCTGTAAGCGTATAACCAAATCCATCTATAGATTGATAGTGTTGGGTAGAATCGACGACAATATTAGGTAGATTTTTATTTTCGGTTTTATCGAAATTTAGCGCGATATTTTGCTTACTGAATAAGTTACTTTTATCTCCATCAGTAAGCCACATTTGTACGGTAGAAGCTGTATTTACCGGGGGTTTAACCACGGGAGGAGGAACTGATGGTTTGCCAGGAATGCTTTTGCTACAACTACAGCTGCACATTACACCAAATATAAGGATACTGCTTAGCCTAAAATATGGATGGACGAAGATTTTCATTTTTTTCGGTTAGTTTGAAAAGGCAAACAGCATATATTTATACTGTTTGCCCGTAAATATAGTTAATAGCCTGGATTTTGTTTCAAGTTCGGATTTTTATCAATCTGACTTTGAGGAATAGGAAACAACAACTTGTTCTGGGTGATTGGATATTTTGCTTGCAGGGTGCTAATTGCTTTGCCGGTTCTTAACAAATCAAACCATCTGCTCCCCTCAAAAGCAAGTTCTACGCGCCTTTCTTTGGCGATAGCAACTCTCATTGCATCTTGAGAAGATACATTGGCTATTGTTTTTGATGGCAAACCAGCCCTAGTTCTAACTTGGTTTAACAATGCTAACGCTTCTGCATTCGGGTAACTTATTTCATTTAATGCTTCCGCGCGCATTAAAAGTACATCTGCGTACCTTAATACCGGCACGTTTGTAGGTGCGGCAAAACCGGCAGCATTTCTATACTTGTACACATGTGGAAAATTCTTTCCATAATACTGATCTGCAAAAATGATAGAAGCCGCTTTTCTTGTGTCGTTTGGTTCGTAAGCTGCGATCATATCTTCGGTTGGTGTGCTAAATTTTAAGAATTCGTAGGTTGCCAATGGAAAAGGCAAGAAAAGATCGGGCATGGTATTACCTTCTGTTCCGCCTGTAAATTGTACCTCGAATAAAGATTCTGTTGTGTTTTTGCCAGACCAAAGCGCATCGTAATTGCTAACTAAACTGTACTTGTTTAAATCAATTACTTGCTTGCTAAGATCTGCAGCCTGTTGCCAGTTTTTATTGGTAAGGTTAACCTTGGCCAATATTCCTTCTGCTGCGCCTTTAGTTGTTCTACCCACATTGTTGTCTTTAGGCAAATCTTTAATGGCTTCATTTAAATCTTTGGTTATTTGATCGTAAATGGCTGGGATGGTGCTGTTGCCAGCGTTGATGCTTTCTGGCTTGGTATCTTTTATCTGTTTAACTACCAATGGTACTGGCCCAAAAATTCTAACCAAATTAAAATAATGCAGGCCTCTTAAAAACTTAGCCTCTGCCAAAATCTCATTTTTCCTGTTGCCTTGAAAAAGCGATGCATCCATTGCAGTTACATTATCTATTACATCGTTACAACGTCCAATTGCTTGGTAAATCTGATTCCAATCTCTAGAGATGTTTGCATTATTTGCGTCTGTATTAAAAGTATCTTCTTGAATGTTTGCCGGATTGTCTCCGCCAGCATACGCATTGTCAGAAACTACATCGCCATAGGTTTCTATATCGAAACCATAGTAAGAATCTGGCTGTAATGCATCGTAACAACCAATCAACCCCGATTCTGCATCAGAGGGAACTTTATAAAAGTTTGCGCCCGTAATCTCCGACTGGGGTTTTTGATCTAGAAATTTTTTACATCCTGTTAGCGTAGCCGCTGATGCAAGGATTATTATTAAATATTTTTTCATGTTAATTAAAATTTAGCGTTTATACCAAAAACCAACGTGCGTACTTGAGGATATGTTCCATAATCTATTCCTTGTTGAAAAGGATCGCCGCCGTTTTTGCTTACCTCTGGATCGTAGCCTTTGTAGTTTGTAATCGTAAACAAGTTCCTACCGCTTACATAAATTCTAGCCGACTTAAGGATGTTGTTTGTTTTAATCGCTTTGGTTAAATCATAACCGAACGTTACATCTCTAAGTTTGATAAATGATCCGCTTTCTATAAATCTGGTAGAGTTTCTAGTTGAGTTTTTATCTGGGTCGCCAAATGCTGCGCGAGGAATATCGGTAATGTCGCCCGGTTTTTCCCATCTATTTAGCACCGCAGTCGACGCATTTTTTGGTCCAGACATGCCTTCCGTCTCAATTCTTGTTGCGTTATAAACCTGGTTTCCGTAAACTCCATCAAATAAGAAAGACAAATCGAAACCGTAGCCAGATAAACGATTGTTAATACCTGCTTGGAATTTAGGGTTTGGATTACCTATAATGGTTCTATCTGCATCGGTTATCTTACCATCGCCATTTAAATCGCGATAGTTGATGTTACCAGTTTGCGCATCAACTCCATCAGAAATATATCCGTAAAACGAACTTACAGGTTTGCCTGCTTCTGTAATGGTAGCGCTTCCATTGTCTCCAACTCCGCCAGAAAGAATGCTTTGACCCAAAATGTTTGTTACCTTATTTCTGTTTAAAGAGAATACCACATCTGTTTCCCAATTGAAATTTTTACGGGCTAAGTTTACGGTATTTAGCGCAAGCTCTATGCCCCTGTTTTGTAAACTACCTACGTTTTGAGTAATAGAACCGTAACCAGTTTGCGATGGCAATGGCCTATTCACCAAAGCATCGGTGGTTTTTCTAATGTAGGCATCTGCCGTAAAATTAACACGATTGTTAAATATCGACAAATCAAAACCTAAGTTACTTTGTGTATTTACTTCCCATTTTAAATCTTCGTTTGCTATGCTTGTGGTAATGGTACCTGGTTGGGTTTTATTATCAATAGGATAATTATATCCAACGCCATATCTAGCCAAATAGCTAAAATCTCCAATACCGGCAGAGTTTCCATTACTGCCATATCCGTAACGTAATTTTAGTTGGTTAAGCCAGCTTACATCTTTCAAGAAACTTTCTTGTGATATCCTCCAACCAATAGAGGCGGCTGGGAAATATCCATAACGTTGGTTTGCTCCAAATCTCGAAGAACCATCAGCCCTGATGGAACCGGTTACCGTATACTTATCGTTGTAGGTGTAAATTACACGGGCAAGGTAAGAGAGATAGGCCCAACTAGAATTGTTACTGCTTGCATCTAATTTTTCTGACGCGCCATTAACGGTTTTAATTGCACTATTCGCAAAGTTTTTACCAGAAAGAGAAGTACCTGTGTAGTTCGATTCTCTAAAGGTAACGCCCGCAATGGCATCAATGGAGTGGACTTTATTAAACGTTTGGTTATACGACAAGATATTTTCATTTTGCCAAATAAGTTCATTGTTGGATTTTGCACTTGCAAAGCCTTTTTGCGCCCTACCCTGACCTGTTAAAAACGGGTCTACAAAATAATCGTCTCGGCCGTCATTTGCTTCTACCCCAAAAGTAGACCGCAATTTTAAATTTAAGGGAAGTTCATATTCTGCGAAAACATTTCCCAATACTTTATTGGTAAATGATTTACTATCAATTCCCTGGGTTATTGCTACCGGATTTTCTAGCGCTTGATAAGGGTTTGGAGGATAAGTGCCATCAGCATTTCTTACCGGAATGTTAGGTGGAGTTGTTAAGGCAGACAATACCACACCACCGTTATTTACCCGAGCATTATCAGGAACATCTACAGAGTTTATTCGGCTAATGGTAAAGTTGCTTCCTACTTTTAATTTAGGCAACAAATTTGCGCTTTGATTAAATCTAATGCTATAACGTCCAAAACCTGCCGGTGCCAACGTACCATTCTCGCCATTCCAGCCTGCAGAAAGATAATATTTATATTTATCTGAACCGCCAGATGCGCTTAATTGATAGTTTTGTTGAACACCGCTTCTATAAATCTCATTTTGCCAGTTCGTGTTGAAAGGCAAATTGTTCACATCGGTAATAAAAGGCTGTTGGCCAACGTTTGTGCGTTCCTCATTAATAAGCACAGCAAAGTCTTTTGCGTTTAAAACATCTAGTTTCTTGCTGATGTTCTGGCTACCATAATAAGCATCTACACTAATTTGAGGTTTATTTGCAGTACCAGATTTTGTGGTAATTAACACAACGCCGTTTGCACCATTTGCCCCATAAATTGCTGTTGCAGACGCATCCTTTAAAATGGTGATGTTTTCAATGTCGTTTGGATTTATCCCGTCATTGCTCAGTGTTTGAACGCCATCTATTACATACAAAGGGTCGTTGGAGCCATTTAAAGACCCGTAACCCCTAACGCGTAATGTTAAGCCCGTGCCCGGCTTGCCAGAAGGTTGGCTTACCTGCACGCCTGCCGCTCTGCCCTGTAATGCTTGTTGAAAGTTTGTAACAGGTCTGTCTTCTATGCTTTTAGAAGTTACTTCTGAAGTTGCAAAATTTAAATTCTTTCGCTTAACAGAACCGTAGCCTATCACAACCACATCGTTTAAGTTAGATGCACTTTCTGATAACGTAACGTTTAACGTTGTTTTGCCAGCAACAGGAACCTCTTTTGTTTTATACCCTAAAAAAGAAAACAAAAGGGTAGCGTTAGCTGGTGCACTAATGGTAAACGTTCCATCGGTGTTGCTGGTGGTTCCAATTTTGGTTCCACTAATTAAGATGCTGACTCCCGGAATCGGCAAGTCTTTCTCATCCTTTACTACGCCGTTTACCTGTGTGGTTGTCTGGGCGAATACCGCAGAACACCCAAAGGTGCAGAGTAGTATTAAAATTGTACACAGTTTTTTCATAATCATGAAATTTATAATTGGTTAATGTTGATGTAAACTTAGCGCAGAAACACATCAACCTCCAAAAAATAAATTTCACAAACCTCGCGTATAGCCTATAAAAGAAACGGTTTTGATACGGTTTAATACCCGCTTAAAAAAACATGTAAAATATTGATTTACAGAGTAAAGCACTGATTTATGAGCAGAACACTCAAAAATAGTAATACGGTTTAGAACCTTTTAAAGATTTTGATGATTTTAGCAGTTTTTACAGCGCTTAATCTTCGGTAAGAAGGAAGGTACTCCAAGTAGTTTTATCAAATGTGCCATTTTTAATTTTGGCAGTAATGAGCTTTTTAATTTTTGTGCTATATGTCCAACAAGTGCTTTGCCTGATCTGCAAAATCTCTGAGAGCTTATGCGACGAGATTTTTCCCTTGGTTTGATAGTTTAAGAACAGCAAATAAAAGCCCTTGTTTATGGCAATGCGGCTGTTTTGAAACAGTGTGCCATTGGTAACAGATTCTTCATAACTACATTTGCTGCAACGCCTGCTGTATAGCTGATGACCTTGAAAATATTGATCGCCTCCGCACCTCTTACATTTAAATCCATCACTCCATTTCAGCTCTCCCAAAAGCTTACAGCAAGTTTCCTTATCGGGATAAATGTTGCTAAACTCCTCAAAATTTACTTCATCATCCATTATTCTAGCGCGCGTTGCCTGCGCCACGTTTGTTTTAAGCGCTACATTATCTATAGACAGTAAGCTGTTCATTCTGGTAATCTCTTCTGATTGTTCTTTTAAAAGTCTATTTACCCCAACAAGTTCTTTGTTTTTTTCTATAATCAAAGCAGATTTTTCATAAACTTCTTTGGTGCGTAGGGCAACCTTGTCTTCTAGTTGCTTGTTCAGGTTGTCTTTAAGTTTTTCATTAACTTTAAACTGGTCTATAATTCGCCGTTGTGCCTTTTCTTTCTTTAATTTCAGAATCCTAAAATTGTCCCCAATAGAAAACGAAAGGAAAAACATTTCTAAAATAAAACAAATACTTAAACTGTAGTAAGCAATGGCATCTATATTTAGCCACGTAACCCCAAGCGTAATCAAAAATTTAATTACAAAGCCTACAAACAAAAAAGTGTAGCCCAACACAAAAAATCTTGCTGGCTTATATCCCTTTTTATAAACCATTATGCCAGCCACATACGAGAGAAGTAGCGGGATAAGCTCTAAAAATTTATAGTTAAACCAAACAGGATTAATAAAGACACAAGCGAAGAAAAACAGTGTGCGAAGCGCTAAAAACCCATTGATAAGCTTGTTTAAAAAAGGTGATTTGGTTTTTAAATGCAGCAGTTTTTTAGCAAAAAGCAGGGCAAAAATACTCACTGAATAGAGTGCCACGCCAAAAGCATATTGGTTCCAATGTGGCGAATTTGGCCACAGGTATTGGTACGCTAAACCATCAGAAGACAGTTCGAAAATACCTACACTTAAATTGTAAAGCACATAGTACAGGTATTGGATCTGCCTCACCGCAAAATACATAACCAGGTTGTAGAAACTAAAAATGAGAATCATTCCGTAAAACAATCCAAAAAGCAAATACTCGTTTAGCGCATAGTGGATAAACCAATCTACCGAACGCAATACAACTATAACATCGGCAATTTGCCTAGACTTTACCTTCACATAAATAAGTTGACTTTTTGATTCTTTCTGCAACCTAAATTCAAAATTTTTATGTGCTAAACTTCTGCTCGAAAACACCTTTTCATCGCCAGCGGCATGCGCAACATAATGGTTGTTTGAATCTGGCAGGTAAACCACCAAATCATCTATGGTCTGATCAAAAAACTCTAGTATCCAATTCTTTTTGCTGTCTTTTTCGCCGGCAATATTTATTCTATACCAATACGTAGATTGTAGGTGTAGATTTTGTGGCGTACTTGTTAAATTGGGCTTAAACGCATTGTTATATTCCGGTTTAAGAATGTCTTTAAGCATTAGCGCGTTGCTGCTATCTTCCAAAACACACACCTCATCAAATGTAAATATGTGCTGTGAAACTGCATCATTTATCTTTACCTGCTTCTGCGCAAGCACAAAAACCGGAAAAAAAATGAAGAGCCCTAAGGTTTTAAAAAACGTTTTCAAGGTATAAAATGATTGGTTTGCAAAGCGCAGCCGAATGTGTGGGTTGCCGAGGGGAATTTAATTAAAAAGAAACTCCTTTTCGCTATATTTTAAGAGGTGAATCGTAATGTCCAGTTTGTAACATTACTTATAATCGTACACAATTATCGGCTTTTTGTAAGTAAGCTTGCGCTCTTCGCTGGTTATTTCTGCTCTAAAATCTTCTACTTTTTTAATTTGCTTGTCGTAATGATCTAATGCCCGTTGCGCGTCTTTAGAATCTCTTTGCGCATCTTTTGCTAGCTTGTTAACTTTATCCTGATCGTTTGAACTGCTAGATCTATCCGTATTTTCTTCTCTTTTTTCTAAAGAAGCTTTTGCATCGCCATTGGCTTCTAATAATTTTATACGCAATTTTTCCACGTTGGCCTCCTCATCTGCTTCCTTAACCTTTAGCTCTAAAACTCTTATGTTTTGCTTTAAAACATCAATTTTTGTGTTGATGATTTTTAAAGAATCTTTTGAAACTTTTGGAGTATAAGTTTGGGCAGAGACAGATATGCAGGCAAAAATTGCCACAACAGCGAAGATTAGTTTTTTCATGTTTGTTAGTTTTTTACAAGCTCCGAAAAATGCGAGCATATAATTTTAGACCAATTTAACTTTTTTATCAGTAAAGAAAGAAATTGGTTTGGTAGTAGTTATGCAGCAATAAAAAATCGCTAAAGAGATTTGGTCATTTCGTCTTTAATAACCAGGTAGAGTTCATTTGGTCTTTGTGTACCAATGTAGTATTTTAACCCATCTCTGTCGGTTAAAACCACCGCATCTTTACCCGAAGAGTAAAACTTGATAGCTCCTTTTTGATGAAGGTTATAGACCGGATTGTTGAAAAAATACTTGCTGTATACGTCTTTTTTAACGTCTACTATGCTATTTAGGTCTATTTTAACCTTTTTGGTAGTCCACAGGCCATCTAAAATAAGGCTTTTATTTACAACGATGGTTTTATATTGTATTAGAAAAAGGAGCAACATAGAAACGCCGATAATACCGAAACCCACCACCAGAAATAAGTCTTCGGTATTGTCTCTGTCTCGTTCGTAAACATACGCCGCAAAGCAGAAAGTGGCCATAATTAGCCTAATAAAAATCCGCACATAGTCTCTACCTATGTACTGTTTCTCTAAAAATGCATATTTGCTGTCCAACGTTCTGTATTATTTTAGTTCGAAGATAGCAACTTTTTTTGTTGATGATCTTACCTTATACCTATTATCTTGACGCATCCCCGCCAACCACAACACATCTCCATTGCCGTTAAGTAATATTGGAGTGGTGTCTTTTAAGTGCTGAGCAACTTTTTCGTCGATAAAAAAGTCGCTTATTTTTTTAAAACCTTTCATACCTAACGGGATAAATTTATCTCCAGTTTGCCAAGTTCTGACCTGCAAAGGATAAATAAGTTTCGCTGCATCTAGAAATGCTTTGTTTGGTTTTTGTTCATATTCGTTGCCATCCATTAAAGAAAAGCAAAGCTGATGATTGGCAAACAATAGGCTTTGTGAGTCTGGATGGATCAATTGACTTTCAATGCCTTCGTTTTGTAATTCTGCAATGATAAGCAAACCACGAGAGATGATTGCCCGATGGCTCACAGAAAAAAAGCACTTGCCAGATTGCCCATCAAAGGCATCAATAATTTCATTTACTACCGAAGCGCTGAAATGAAATGGTTTTAAAAGCTCATATAGCAATAGCGAAACAGGATATAATGCTTTTATTTTCGCTATAGAAAAATACCATCCATCTATTTTCTGTTGAACCGTGTCTTTCCAAATTTCCGCAACTTGCATCGCTAAAAAAGCTTCTACTTCTGCCACTCGAGCGGCATTCTCGGTAAAAGTGTTTTCTACGTTAGTATTTATCTCGCGTAAGCGAGGCATTACTTCTAGCCTAATTTTATTGCGTATATAATTACTGCTTAAATTAGAGCTATCTTCTACATAGGTAAACTGGTGTTTTCCAATAAGCGCATCTATTTCTGCACGGTTTAAAAAAAGCAATGGCCTGATAAGCTTGTCTTTTTTAGGCAAAATTCCATGCAGGCCGCTCAAACCAGTACCGCGCAACAAATTAATAAGCATGGTTTCGGCCACATCGTTTTTATGTTGCGCAAGTGCGATAAAATCGTATTTTTCCGTTCTCCGTATTTCTTCAAACCATTTATAGCGTAAATCTCTAGCCGCCATTTGCGTAGATATTTTATGCAGCGTGGCATACTTTTTGGTATCGAAATGGGTGGTAAAAAACGGAACGTTTAAACTCGAGGCTAGGTTTCTAACAAAATCTTCGTCGCGCTGAGATTCGGCTCCTCTCAACTTAAAATTTACGTGCGCCACGCCTATATCAATGCTTAAAGATTTAAAAAGGTGCAGCATCAACACAGAATCCTTTCCGCCACTAACGGCAAGTAGAATTCGATGATGTTTATCGAACAATTGTCTTTTAGCAATAAAGTCTTCAAGCTGCTTGGTGGGTAACATGGCTCAAAAATATTTAATTTTAACTGGTAATCCGAACCTACCAAACAAAAAACTAACTTTGTAACGTGCAAAAATTACTTTTTTTATTATTGCTTGTATTTGGACCGTTGCTTTTGTCTGCGCAACAGAAATCGGTTATCAAAATTGTTTCCTTTGAGCAAATTACAGGAGTGCCAGAAAAAAAGGTTTCTTATTTACGTCGGCCGGTTTTTCAACAAGATAATGCAACGCTTACCTGCGATAGCGCCGTTTACTATAGCGAGCGGAATTATTTCGAGGCATACAATAACGTACATATCCTTCAGCAGGAAACCAATATATATTCCAATCAGCTTCAGTATGATGGGAATACTAAAAAAGCGCATCTTACGGGGAATGTAAAGATGATTGATCCGCAAGCCATATTAACTACAGATATATTAGATTACGATATGGCCGCGAAGATTGGAACTTACAACAGCGGCGGCAAAATTGTAAATAAAGACATTACCTTAACCAGCCGGAACGGCTATTATTTTAGCAACAGCAACGATGCTTATTTTAGGTATAATGTTGTTGCGATTACGCCGCAGACAACCATTAAGTCTGATACGATGCGGTACAATACGCAAAGCAAATGGACATATTTTTACGGGCCAACCAATATTAAAGGAAAGGACGATAATCTTTATACCGAAAACGGCGCGTACAATACACAAACCCAAGATGCTTATTTTGGCAAAAAGAACTTATACACGCAAGATACCAAATCGCTTAAGGGCGATAGCCTTTATTATTATGGAGCAAAGGGCTATGGCAAAGCCGTAAAAAATATTGTTTTTGGCGATACCAAAGATAAGATTAAAATGTTTGGCGATTTAGGCTACTACTATAAAGCCGATAAACGAGCGTTGGTGACGAAAAAAGCCTATTTGGGCATCGGTACAGCCGATTCGATTGTGGTAAATGGCAAGAAGAAGCCCGATAGTTTGTGGATAGGGGCAGACACATTGATTACCCAAATGGTGCTGCGGCAAACACTGAAGCTGGTTCCGAAAATATCTGTCCAGGCAGATAACAAGGTGGGTGAAGACGAACCAGAAAAGCCTGGAAAAAGCAGCAGCGCCAATAGGGACTCAAGCGAGGTTGCAAGTAAAGCAAAAAATATTTCGAGTAAAAAACTGAGCAAAAAACAGCTGAAAAAAGAAAGAAATAGGAAGAAAAAAGAAAGTGATAAATTGCCTACGCCGCTTATAGATAGCCTGAAAAAGGGTGCAGATTCATTAGGTAAAGACGTAAAAATAACCCAATTAGATAGTCTACCTGCAAAAAATGAATTAAAAGCAACTGCAGATTCCATTGTGAAAAACCTGCCGAAGCCGCCGCCAGATTCGGTGCAGAAGAAATTGATAAAAAAAGCAGATAGTTTGCTCGGTAAGGGGAAAGCTGATTTAAGCAAGTTGCCAGATGGTGTAAAGAAGAAGATTTTAGATAGTGCCAAAGCGAAGTTATCCAAATTAAAGGCCGCTGTGAAAAACCTGCCGAAGCCGCCGCTAGATTCGGTGCAAAAGAAATTGATTAAAAAAGCAGATAGCTTGCTCGGCAAGGGGAAAGCTGATTTAAGCAAGTTACCCGATAGCGTAAAGAAGCCGATTTTAGACAGTGCCAAAGCAGCGTTATCAAAATTAAAGGCCGCGGCTAAGTTAAAAGACTCCATCAAACTCGACCCGTTAGATACCGTACAAGCTAGGGTAATTAATGCGTTTCATCATGTAAAGGTGTTTAAAAGCAACATTCAAGCAAAAACCGATAGCTTGTTTTACACAAGCGCCGACTCTACGTTGCGCTGCTATGTAAATCCTATTGTTTGGGCAGAAGGCTCGCAGCAAGTTGGAGATACCATTTATGTGCAGTTTAAAAATAAAAAGCTCAACAACATGCAAGCCATCAGAAATGCATTCTTGGTAAATACCCCAAAAGATTCGCTGCGTTTTAATCAGATTAAAGGAAGATTGCTAACAGGGTTTTTTGCAGACGGACAGCTTAAAACCATGTATGTTGATGGAAATGCCGAGAGCATTTATTACACGCAAGACGATAGCACCAAAGTGTACAAGGAGGTAAACCAAACGCTAAGCAGCCGCATTAAGTTTACTTTTAAAGACAAAGATATAGACGATGTAGTGTATATTAAAGGTGTTGAAGGCGCTATTAATCCCGATAGCGAGGTAGCAAAAGATAACGTGCTTACTGGTTTTTCTTGGAAGCCAAAGGAAAGGCCAAAATCTAAAAAAGATGCCATTACGCCTTCTCCGGTTATAAAAGTAGCGCCCAAAGCCAAAGGTAAACAAACACCGAAAACAGAAAAAGGAGGCAAACTAGTTCCTAAAGAAAAGCAGATAGAGGCAAAACCGAAAAATATGCCCGAGGATGCTGTACAAAAAGTGAACGTAGATTCGCTTAAGTTGAAAGAAGTGCCACCAAAGGTTATTTTAAAACCAGATACAAACAATTTTGGAATTAAGCCCATATTGCCAAAAAAAGATACAGTTGGTAAATCAAAGTCTGGGCAATAAGGATATTGCACGCTAGTATTCAAGCGATGCCTTTGTTTACTGCCGATTTAAAGATTGACTCAACAGGATAATGCCGATACAAATTAATCCGATATACACATACCTTAAGAAAGTGCCATCTTTTAATCGGTGATTAAAATATCTGCCAAGAAAAATTGCAGGAATTATTACTGGAATGGAAATTAAGAAATAATGTGTTACAGTAGAATTCCATAAACCCTTGTACCAGTAACCCAGCATCCCAATTGTGCTGGCTGGCAAAAAGTACGCTTGTAAGGTTGCTCTAAAATTTTTTGCAGTCCAATTGCGTATGTTGCCGTAAACCACAAGCGGTGGCCCATTTAGCCCATACGCACCACCAAGTATTCCAGATAAAAACCCACACAGAAAAAGCCACGTTTTATGATCAGTTTCTAGTTTAAAGCTGCTTTTTGAAAACAAGGAATATGCGGAATACAGAATAATCAAGACACCCAATATTGTTTTTACAACAATTTCATTTCCGTAAATAAGTAGAAGCAGGCCTATCGGGATACCTAAAACCGAAAAAAAAATAAGCCATTTTGCACTTTCAAAATGCACTTGCTTTCTATCTTGCGCAACTACAACTGCTGCTATAAAAATTGAGATGAGCACAGAAAACGGAACGGCAATTTCTATGGGGATGAACAGGCTAAATAAAGGAACGGCGATTAAAGATTCGCCAAATCCAAAGGTAGAACGTACTAGGGTTGCAACGAAAACAATTACTAAAATATACCAAGTTATTACTTCCATATCGTTCTAAAACGGTCTCACGTCTTAACGTTTCTGTTTTAGAAAATCGATCATTTTTTTTAATGCCAAAGCGCGGTGACTAATCTTGTTTTTCTCTTCCATTGTCATTTCTGCAAAGGTAATGTCATAGCCATCTGGTTGGAAAATCGCATCGTAACCAAAGCCTTTTCTTCCAGCTTTTTCAGTTCTGATGGTTCCGTTTATAATGCCTTCAAATAAATGATTCTCTCCATTGTGCAACAAAGAGATTACAGTTTTAAACCTAGCGCTTCTATCTGTTTTTTCTTCAAGGTTTTTTAGCAGCAAATCCATGTTGTCTTCGCTATTTCCCGTTCCGGCATATCTGGACGAAAGTACTCCCGGCGCTCCGTTTAAAGCAAGTAGTTCCAAGCCGCTATCGTCTGCAAAGCAATCTAACTTAAAATTATCGGCTACAAACTTGCTTTTTAAACTGGCGTTGCCTGCAAAGGTGTGCTCGGTTTCTTCAATCTCGCCAGAGAAATCGAGGTCGTTTAGGTTTAAGATTTCATATTGTCCGCTTAGTGCGGCTCTAATCTCTTCTGTTTTATGTTCGTTTTGGGTGGCGAAAACTAGCTGGGGCATGGGTATTGGAGTTAGGTGTTAGGAGTTAGGTGTTAGGTATGAGGAAATAGGTGTTAGGTATGAGGAAATAGGTGTGAGGGAATAGGTATTAGGGAATGGGTGTTAAAACGTACAACGTATAACTTAAAACGTACAACCTAAAAAATGCAGCTTTGCAAATTTTGCCACAGCATCTTCTTGTCATTCGCGGCGAAGTTGTCTAGGTTGCTCCCAAAAATTATATTAACATCTTTCTCAATAACCATTTCGCCTATTGGTAGCGTTCCCAAATCTAGATCAAGCGAACTGACGCCAAATGCGAGCATCACCTTTGGCTTGAAGAAAGTGTTTAAGTGCATAAATTTACCCTGACTTTGTTTTGCCATATTTACGAGCGCAAAATCGTCTTTCTTTAATTGAACGGATTTTAAAATATTTTTTAGCAAGGCATTACCGGCTTCTGTACTTACCTCGTTATCTTTATCATTTACTAAAATTAAAATGCGCTTCTTGTTTCCGCCCAGATAATTAAACGCTATTATTGGCTCCGGTTCTTTAACCATAGTTTCCGCTTCCGCAGGTGCAATATAGATTTCATTTTTTTCTGTCGATGGCTTTTCGGCAATGATGGGAACCTCCATACTTACCACCTCCTCGCTATCTTTTTGGCCAACGGTTGATAACGGTTTGTCTGCCACGAGGAACACTTCCTCTGTAAAAAATAGAGGCAAAGCACGCCGATTATTGGTCACTTGGTTTTCCATTTGTATTTTTGCATCAAAATATCTGTTAAAATTAGTTAAATATCTTACAATAGACTGCCTTATCATTACTTTTAGACCTTAAAAAAGCATTAACACACAGAAGAAGAAAGGCAAAGCTTAAAACCTTACCTTTGTAAAAAACAAAAGCTGCGCTACTATGTGCATTCAACATTTAAGATGAAAAAAATCTATTTAATAACTATAGCATTAGTGGGATTTATGCTCCACGCTTTCGGTCAGGGGAATACGCTAGATAAAGTAGCGGCCGTGGTAGGGAATAATATTATTTTAGCTTCTGAAATTAACCAGCAGTATAGTCAGTATTTGTATCAAGGCCATCCGGCAGATAGTGAGGTTAAATGTAAGATTTTGCAAAATGTTTTGACCCAGAAATTACTCAAACAACAGGCTGAGATAGATTCTATCGCCGTTGAAGATGGCCAAGTGGATGACGAGTTGGGCAAAAGGATGCGTTCTATGGTGCAGCGTGCCGGTGGCCAAGAAAGGTTAGAACAGTTTTTGAACAAGTCCTTGTTGCAATATAAAGATGAGCAGAGACCGGAGGTTAAGGATGAGCTGATTGCACAAAAAATGCAGGCAAAAATTACAGAGAACGTAAGTGTTACCCCATTAGAAGTAGAGAAATACTATAAATCGCTGGGCGATAGTGTTCCAAAGTTTAATACAGAAGTTGAGGTTGGCGAAATAGTTTTAGACCCAAAATTAACCAAGGCAGAAAAGCAACAATTTAAAGATAAGATAGAAGGTCTACGAAAACGTATTGTTGCTGGTGCAGATTTTTCAGTTTTAGCAAAAACTTATTCCGAAGACCCAGGTTCTGCACCAGACGGGGGAGATTTAGGGTTTTTCGACCGTACCATGATGGCAAAGGAATTTACTGCTTGGGCATTCAAATTAAAAGCAGGAGACATTTCGCCTGTGTTTGAAACCGATTTTGGTTACCATATTTTGCAGGTAATAGAACGACGCGGAGAACAGGTTCATGCCAGACATATATTAATTGTTCCTGTTACTACGCCCTCTAGTTTAGCCCGGTTAAAACTTTCTGCAGATTCTATTTACAACAAGTTAGAGAAAAAAGAAATGACATTTGCTACCGCTGCAAATGTGTATTCTGATGATAAGCAGTCTAAATTTAATGGGGGTATGATGTTGAATGCAGAAGATGTGCGTACGCGGACAACCATTATTCCGGTTGATAAATTAGATCCAGCTACATTTTTGGTGATAGACACCATGAAGGTTGGCGAAATTTCTAAGCCAACGCTCTACACAAGTGCAGATGGTAAAGAACATTACCGCGTATTGTATCTAAAATCTAAGGTTGCGCCGCATAAGGCAAATTTGGCTCAAGATTATCCAAAAATTAGAGACGCAGCGCAACAGGATAAAATAAATAAGACTTTGAGCGAATGGTTTGAAAGCCGCCGCGAAAAAACTTATATTAAAATAGATCCTGAATATTTAACTTGCAGCGAGCTTAAAATCTGGACGAAGCCCGAAAAAGAAGACACCAAATAATGCCGATGCCGTATCAAAACGAAGTAGAAGCGGTAGATGCACTACACCAGATTTTCAAAGACATACAGGCAGAAATTGCCAAAGTAATTGTAGGACAAGACAGCGTAGTAAAAGCTGTTCTTATTTCTATTTTTAGCAATGGGCATTGCTTATTGGTTGGTGTACCTGGGTTGGCTAAAACGTTATTGGTTCAAACCATTGCTTCGGTATTGGATTTAGATTTTAATAGGATACAGTTTACGCCAGATTTGATGCCGAGCGATATTATTGGGTCGGAGATTTTGGGAGACGACAGGCATTTTAAATTTGTACGTGGGCCAATTTTTTCTAACATTATTTTGGCCGATGAAATCAACAGAACTCCGCCGAAAACTCAGGCAGCTTTGCTAGAAGCCATGCAAGAAAAATCGGTTACTGCGGCAGGCCAGACGCATATATTGGCAAAACCTTTTTTTGTGCTCGCAACGCAAAATCCTATTGAGCAAGAAGGTACTTATCCATTGCCAGAAGCCCAACTAGATCGGTTTATGTTTAACGTTTTGTTAACTTACCCAAGTTATGCAGACGAATTGAACATTGTAAAGAAAACCACAAGCAACCAATCTGTACAGTTAAATAAAATTATCGGTGCGAGCGAAATTCAAGCCTTTCAACAACTTGTAAGGGACATTCCGGTAACGGATAATGTATTGGAATATGCGGTAAAGCTTACGGCCAAAACTCGCCCAAACAGTGCGTACGCTACAGAAACTGTAAACAAGTATGTAAGTTGGGGCGCTGGACCTCGTGCCTCACAATTTTTGGTGTTGGGTGCAAAATGCCATGCCGCTGTTACCGGCAAATACGCCCCAGATATAGAGGATGTACAGGCAGTTGCCGAAGCCATTTTACGCCATCGTATTGTCAGAAATTATCGCGCAGAAGCAGAAGGACTAACTATAGAAAAACTGATTGCAGAAATTCTTTAACCTACAATTGCTCGTTTAATTGGCGATTACTTGTATCCAATATTTGAGGGTTCTTGAGGATGGGATAGTTTAAGTTGTCTTTTGGTAGGTTGAGTTTTGGTTTTCGGCATCGTTGAGGTTTAAAATAATTGTGCCCGTATTAAATACTTGTTGAGATATTCCTGTAAATTAAAACATTATTCTTAATTTAGTTGTTTAAAAAAACATCTTTACAAACAACAATTACCATTCAAAAAAATCAACGATAAATCATGATGACATTAAACCTGCTCGAAGAAGTTAAGGAATATTTTAACAACGAATTTATTTCAGAGGCTAGTAGAAATTTAACAGAATCAGAGGCCGGAATTACCGAGGCGCTGAGTGCAATTCTTCCCTCTACAATAGGTTTACTTTCTAAGCAGGCTAAAAAATTAGGTGGAGCAGAAAAGATTGCTGCACTTGCCAAAACTCAAAATAGCAATGGCGTACTTACTGCATTAACTAGTTTCATTAAACACCAAACCACCGCTTCTAGTAGCAAATTGGCTTCTACAGCTTTTGAAGGCGACATAGAAAAAGACATGACTTCTAAGATTGCTGTCTTTTCTAAAATTAAAGAAAGTTCTGCATCAACCCTTTTCGACATTGCCTTGCCAACTATTTTGGCTTTGGTGGGAAGAAACTTGCTAGATAATAAATTAGAGGTTAAACATTTAGCAGATTATTTCGAAGCAGAAAGTACCGCTAAGCAAACAGTTTTACCAACTGGTTTTGGCGGTGCTGGCGCGGGTGCAGTAATTTTAGAACAACCTAGCAAAGTAGTTGGGTCAGTCCCTGCCAGTGCGAAAAAGGAAGACCTAGCTGTCAATCTTCACCATGATGACCTACGTCCATCACATTCGCAAGATCCCACCCATTTAGATAACCATGCCCTACATACTGCAGCAATAGATGGCCCAGTAAACCCGATAAATAGCTTTAGCTGGGTGTTGCCTTTGCTTGTTATTTTGGGTTTGATTGTGTTATTGTGGTATTACACCATGGGGGCTGGTAATAATTATGTAAAGCCAACCATGGATGAGAATGATACCGCAACACCGTTTTTGCGCGAAAGAATACAACCTGGAGTAGAATCAAATAGTCCGGTTGAGAAAGTTAGCGTGAATGAGCAATCAAACGTTGGTGCTTTAGATGAAAAAACTGGTGATTTTAATTACAATGAAGGTAAGCTGCAGAAAATTATGTTGCCAAATGGCCAAGAATTAAATGTTGGAGAAAATAGTACAGAAGCAAAATTGGTTGCATTTTTAAAAGATAAAGGCATTGCTGTTGATGCGGAAAAAGGAAATTGGTACGAGTTTACTAACGTGCATTTTAAATTGAATAGCGCTGATTTAGACAAGGTTTCTGACACCCAATTGAGAAATATGGTTGCAATAACCAAAGCTTTTCCAGAAGCAAAGTTTAAGTTTGGTGGTTATACAGATAATACTGGCGACGCGGCAATTAATAAACCTTTATCTCAACAACGTGCCGAAGCTGTTGGAAAATTAGTTGAATCTTTTGGAGGGTCTGCAAATTCTTTTGTGGCTCCAGAAGGTTATGGTGCTGAGCACCCAATTGCTGATAATGATAACGCAACAGGTAGAGCGATGAATAGAAGAGTTGCGGTAAACGTAAAAGTTAAGTAAGATTTATCGTCTTCGTTTAAGGAAAAATCCAACGATTCAATCGTTGGATTTTTTTATTTATCAAGTTGTTGCATCAAATTAGGGTAATCGGTAAGAATGCCATCGACACCCAAAGCCATAAAGTATTTAATATCCTTTAAACTGTTAACCGTCCAAGGTATAATTTTTATACCTAAATTATGGCAGCGATCTACCAAACCTTTTCCTACTAAAATAGAATACGGGCTGTAAATAGTTGGATTGAAGCCCAATTCTGCCAAATAGGTTTCTAATGGTTCTTTCTCGTCGATAAGCAAAGATGTCTTTATTTTTGGATAATGCTCATGCAAATATTTTAACGTTCGCATGTCGAAAGATTCGATGATTACCCGCTTGGCTATGCGCTTTTTATTTACAACCTGCATAATAAGGTCTACAAATTCGGCGGGTTCTGGCTGGAATTCGTTATCGCCATTTTTAATACTCTTTGTTTCTATGCTGTAATAAGGCTTCTTTAATCTGTTCTTTTTAACGTGGGCTTCAACGGCGTCTATCGTTGCACTTAACAATGGCTTGTACGCCTTAAATTTCATTTGCCCGCGAAAGCGAGGATGAACTCTGCTGCCGACATCAAATTTTTTGATTTCGCTATAATCCATCTTATAGATGTTAAACTTTTTTTGATCTTTAAAACTGATGGGTTTGCCGTTTGGCTGTAGGGAAATTTCATTGTTGAAATACGGTTCTTGGGAGAGAACAACCTCTTTGTCTTTCGAGATGACTGCATCCATTTCTATCGTAGTAACTCCCAAATCTATTGCCTTTATCATACCTTCTATGGTGTTCTCGGGCATTATACCTCTACAGCCAGCTTTGCCTTGCAGATCAAAGTTTTTAATTTGGGCGGATAAATGTGAAGTGTAGATTAGAGTGAAGAGTAATGGGATTAGTTTTTTAAACATGGTGCTATAAATTTATTGAGAAAGTGCGACAAGTTAAATTATTTTTGATAAGTGGAGTAGCGTTAACGATTGGAGTGATATCCTTTTGTAGCCTGTTCGGCCTACAAAAGATAAAATCCCGCACGTGCGGGATGTTAAAACGCCCAAAAAATACTTTTAACTCCACTTCAATATGTATATGTTAAACGAACATTAATTACAATTAGTTATGTCATTTGGAAGGTAATCAACAAAAAAAAGGCCTTCTATTCGAAAGCCTTCTATAAAAATATTTTGCCAATTTTATCTTTCGGCTGGTACGTATGCCTGCACCAACAAGTTCCAGCTAAAATCTGCAGATCTTTGCCAAACAAAAACATAGTTAAAACTTTCTCGCAAATCGGCCTTGTAATCTATGGTTGCAATGCCGTAAGTATAAGCCAAATCGCTGCCCAGCGCTTTATCTACACCGGCATTTTTAAAAGTAATTTTGTCTACGGTGTTGCTGTAAAAAGAAACAATTTCTGCTTCGCCGTTCATGGCTTCCCTGCCGGGGAAAATTAAGCGGGCATTCGGCGCTAAAAATCCGCTAAAAGCAACAACTCCATGCGTTTTTAATAAGGTGTTGAGCGTCTTTTCTGTAGTTACAATAATGTCTTTGCCAGCTTTTATTTCTTTGTCGTTTATAAATTTCGGCACAAAATGATCTTTTGGCTCCATAAACTTATTTTCGACATCATTTAAGGGCTTATTGCTTTTTGTTTCTAAGTCCATCGCCAATTTCCATTTCTCATTATCTGTTTTCCAGATAGAAAGGTATTGACCGTATTGAGCGTTTGTGCTCCCAAGCGCGTAAGAGCCAGTTGTAAAGCCGAAATCGCCGCTGCGAGAAGACATGGCCATGTTCGGTTTTCTAATTAAGTCTTCGTTTGATTGATTTCCATCTAGATAAAATTTCTTTGCATTTGTGGGATTTGGCTTGAACACCAATGCATCTGCAGACGAAAAATCTAGATAAGCGTCTTTCTCTCCATTTTTAGTGAGCGATTTTTGAAAATCTTTTTCGGCGTTTAATAAGGACTTTGTAGAGCCATCACTTTTTTGGGCAAACGAATTGAAAGCAAAAAGTAGTGCAATTGAGCTAATTAGGAATATTTTCATTTTTTAGTTTTAGAGTTTTGTATTTCGTTTATTGTTTATCGGCTTTAAACTTTAGTCTTTCTGCTTTGAGCTTTGAGCTTTGGGCTTTGGGCTTTGGGCTTTGGGCTTTGGGCTTTGGGCTTTGAGCTTTAGTCTTTTTCGCGACGAATATAAAATTTAATTTCTTTAACCACTTTAAAAGTAACTAACAAATAAACATTTCGAGTTACTTACTTAATAAACACGTATATTAGTATCAAAATCAAATATATGAACAATATTTTTAGAGGTGAGAATATTTTAGCCTTCATAAAATCATTTCCAGATGATGATAGTTGTAGATTGGCAATAGCAACTGAGAAGTGGAAAGATGGCTATAAATG